>DATIQP010000174.1:0-9410 GCA_035470765.1 Polyangiaceae bacterium
ACGAAGAAGAAGAGCGAGCCGCACGCCTGGGCGAAGTGGAGCGTGCCGCGCAGCGACTCGCCCGCCTCGGGCTGCGCGACCGTCGCCGCGAGCGCCTGCACGAGCGCCGCGCCCGCGAAGAGCAGGACCGGGGCGATGCGCCCGAGCAGCCAGTCCCAGAAGAGCGAGCGGAAGGTCACTGCGTCGGTGCAGCGTAACACGGCGCGGCGAAGGCCCTGCGTTGACCGCCGCGTGGCGCCGCGATAGCGAGCCTGCATGCGCCGGGATTGCTACGGTTCTCGAGTGTGGAGTCTCGTCGGGGTTGCGCTCGTGGGACTGGCCTGCGCGATCGGGTGCGATCAACCCGCCGCCTCGACCGACGGCGGAGCCGACGCCGCGCCCGAGCCCCCGCCGACGGGCGAGGTGCCCGTGCACCCCAAGAGCCTGCCCTTCGCGTACACGCGCCCCGAAGCCGGGACGCCCATCGATCAGACCACGATCGATCAGAAGACCGACGAGCTGCTCGACCTGCTCGCCAAGACCCGCTACTTCGGCTTCGTCGACGAGCGCGCGCACGGCTGGCCCGAGTCGGATCCGGACAAGCACTTCTGGTACGCGACGTGGCCCGGAGCGGAGGTCCACAAGACGGGCGGCGTGGTGACCTACTTCCACGGGCCGAACGGCTCGGACAACGACGGCATCGCGACCTCGCCCCTGCTCGAGGGCGCCTGCTACGCGCACCGCATCTGGCCGGACGCGCGCCTCGAGCACCTGCTGCGCCGCGTGCTCCGCGGGCTCACGTCGTGGATCCTCGCCATGGAGCGCAGCGCGAGCGATCCGGACACGCTGCTCACGCGCGCGTCCTACCCGCAGTCGATCCAGTCGACCGACTCGAACGTCTCCTACTTCATCGACTACTCGCAGGACCGCCCAGGCATCGACAACGGCGCCACCGAATACGTGCATATTGCAAACAACCCGCTCTGGGGCGACGAGTGGGTGAAGAACAAGCGAAGCAAGGACGACATCGGCGACATGTTCCGCGCCATCGCCCAGATCGACGCGTGCGACGGGACGTTCACCGAGCCGGGCGCGCAGGACGATCTCGTGCAGCTCCGCAAGCTGTACCAGTCGTGGTCGCGGCGGGTGGAGGACGACGGCTGGGCGATCGCGACGCTCGACAAGAACGACGTGACCTACATCCCGACCGACGGCCTGGCTCACTTCATCAGCGTCGGCACCGCGGACGTGGAGTGCGCGGGCAAGCTCGCGCTGCGCCTCTTCGGGCGAGTGACTCCCGGCGATCTCGACTGCGGCAACGGCATCAGCGCGCTCGACGCCGCGGCGACCGCGGGCGGGCACTCGAACGGGCAGATCCTGCGCAGCTTCCACGAGGCGGCGACGGGCCACGCCCTATTGTCGAACAACGTGACCATCGCGCAGGCGCTCGTGGCGGGGCTGGCGCAGCGGCTCGACGACATGATGAACGGCTTCGCGACGAACAACCCCATCCCGTACCTCACGACCCAGGACGCCGCCGATCTCATCCTGTTCTCGGCCAACAGCGGCGTGCCGCTCACCTGGCGCGAGGTCGCTTACCTGCACCAGCAGGTCGACCTCGCGCACCAGACCTACCTCGATCCGTCGAACGATGCCGTCTACAGGTCGTTCGATCCGGCAACGCCCGACGGCGGCTACCTGTTCCGGCCCAGCGGCGATGGCATCAACTTCATGAGCCTCGGGGCGATGCTGGGCCTGTGCGCGGGCCAGTGGGAGAACCCGGCGACCAAGCCGGTCTTGAACTGCGACAAGGTCAGGGCCTGGGTCCCGGTCTACACGTTCTGAGGCGCCGGCTCACCAGTCGCCCTGGTTCGACATCGACGCCCACGGCTCGGCGGGCGCGAGGGCCTCGCCCTTCTGGAGCAGCTCGATCGAGTGGCCGTCGGGCGACTTGACGAAGGCCATCTTGCCTTCGCGCGGCGGGCGCAGGATGGCGACGCCTGCGTCGCGGAGCGCCGCGCACTTGGCGTAGATGTCGTCGACCTCGAAGGCCAGGTGCCCGAAGAAGCGGCCCGTCGGGTACGGCTCCTTCTGATCCCAGTTGTAGGTGAGCTCGATCTCAGCGCCCTCGAGGCCCGTCGCGAGGAACACGAGCGTGAAGCGCCCCTTGTCGCTGTCGCGGCGGCGCACCTCCCGCAGCCCCAGCTTGTGGACGAAGAAATCGAGCGCGGCGTCGAGGTCGCGCACGCGGAGCATCGTGTGCAGGTAGCGCATGGGCCGATGATATGCTGCGCCGGATGCGCTCCAAAGCGCTGTGCACCATCGCAGCCGGGTTGCTCGTGACGCGCACCGCGCTCTCCGCCGATCCGTTCGAGATCCAGGTCTACGACGGCACGGCGAACGGGCCCGGCGTGCCCGGCATCGAGCTGCACAGCAACGCGGTGGTGAGCGGGCTGAAGGAGGCGACGGCGCCGGAGCTGCCCATGAACCACCAGCTCCACTTCACCCTCGAGCCCTCCTACGGCGTCACCTCGTTCTGGGAGATCGGCGGCTACTTCCAGACCGCCGTCGCCGACGGCTCGTTCGACTACGCGGGGGTCAAGCTGCGCTCGAAGCTCGTGACGCCGCCCGGCTGGCACCCCCACCTGCGCCTCGGCCTCAACATCGAGCTGTCGCTCCTACCGACCACATTCGACCCGAACGAGTGGGGGATGGAGCTCCGGCCGATCATCGCGTGGGAGAACGACGACGTGCTGCTCGCCTTGAACCTCACCACCAGCGCGCCGCTCGCCGGTCCCGACTTCCACCTCGGTCCGACGTTCGGGCCCGCGGCGATGGCGGTCTACAAGATCCAGCGCCGCGTCTCGGTCGGCTTCGAGTACTACAGCGACCTGGGCCCCATCACCGCCCCGGCCCCGGTCGCCGAGCAGGAGCACTACCTGTACGAGGTGATGAACCTGCTCGCGGTCCCGCACTTCGAGCTGAACCTGGGCTTCGGCGAAGGGCTGACCAGCGGGAGCAACCGCTTCGTCGCCAAGCTGATCCTGGGCTACTCGTGGGAGCGATAGACCGGGCGGAAGCTCAGATCGGCTCGTACAGCGTCACCCCGCGATGCACCGCGCTGTTCTGGAAGTCGGGCGGGTGCCACTCGACGCGAGCCATCACGAGCAACGACCCGAACGTCTGCGTCGTCGTCGAGAACATCGGATAGGTCGCGGGGTCGTGGAGGATGGCGACGGCCCACGACGTCATCGCGGGCGTCACGTCGGCCTGCACCATCAGCTTCCACCCCGCCGGCATCGGCGGATTGTCGGCGACGCTGGGCGTCTTCGTGCAGCACTCGATGTCGCTCGGGCCGGGACAGTACCCCGCCGTGGAGACGTGATCGCCGAGGGCGGCGCACGCCGAGAGCGTCATGCAGTCGCCCCAGACGCCGCTGGAGGTGAAGCACGCGGCGCTCGCGTCCGCGGCCGCGTCCGTCCCCGGGGTGATCGCGTCGACGGCTCCGGAATCCCCACCGCCGGCCTCCGCCGCACCGACCGCAGAGTCCGCGCCCGAGTCCGTGCTCGCGTCGGGGGCGCCCGAGCACCCGAGCACGGCGAAGCAAGCACCGGCGATCGCGAGGAAGCGAGACATCGCGGCCACGTCCATACACCCGGAGCCGCGGGCGCGCCACGTCGCCCGGGCGCTCACCGGGGCGGGCTCGACCCGACTCGCGACAATACCCGGCGGGCCCGCGTCTTGAGGATGAACAGCGCGCGCACGTAGAACGCGCGCAAGTAAGCCGCCTGGACGAGCACGACCAGGCCGATGGCCACGGCGCGGAGCGGCTCGGTGCGGCGATAGAGGCGCTCGACGTCGAAGGCGACGCTCGGATCCGGCGTGTGGATGTCCTTGAAGAAGATGTCGAACGCGAGGGTCACGCCGAGCTCGTTCAGGATGAGCGCGCCCCCGATGCCGTACGCGATGGCGACGGCGCGGCGCCAGCTCGGACGGAACGTGAGCAGAGCAACCGCCGCGGACGAGAGCACCAGCGAGAACCCGGTCAAGTAGGCGCCGCGAAGGACGTCGCGCGGGGCGAAGTCGAAGCGGAAGGCCGCGTACACGACGAGGCGCACCGCGAGGAGCGTGAGGACGAACGAGGCGAGCGTGAGGAACGCGAGATCGCGCCGCCGATTGACGACGAGCTCGCTCCACATGCGGCGAATGGAGCCGCGGTGGGTGGCGCGGGAGCGCGCCCCGGCCGGAGGAGCGGCGCCCGCCAGCATGGCGTCGATGCCCCGCTCGGCCTCGGCGATGCGCGCCGCGAGCGTCCTCACGAGCGCGACGGCGATCCGGGGCCGACGCCCGCGCAAGCGATCGAAGTCGGCGTCGGCGATGACGAGCGCCTCCACCGCGCCGCGCGCCATGACCGTGGCAGAACGCAGCTCGCCGGTGAGCGAGGCCATCTCGCCGAAGGCATCGCCGGGGCCCAAGACATGGAGCACCTCGCGCTCGCCGCGGCGGGGCTCGACCGAGACCTCGGCCTTCCCTCGGACCACGACGAAGACGTCGGCGCCGGGCTCGAGCTCGGAGACGAGGCGGGCACCGTCGGCGTAGGTGCGGCGCTGCGCGCGGGCGGCGACCTCCTCGAGCGTCGCCTCGTCCAGCCCCTGCAGGAAGGCGACCTCGCGCAGCGCCGCGATGGCGTCGCTCACGGCAGCCTCCGCGCGCGGTAGAGGAGGCGGCGAGCGACGGCGCCCCAGAACCTTCGGAAGTAGACGAGCTGCAGCAGCGCGACGGCGGCGATCGCCGCAGAGATGAGGCTCAGGCTCTGTGCGTATTCCGGGTTGAGGTTCCAGAGCAGCGCGAACTCGTCGAAGATCAGGCCGAGGCCGACGCCGAACGCGGCGGCGAGCGCGCGCAGGGCGCGACGGCCGAACGGGAAGAGCGCCGCCAAGCCCGACACGCTCGCGACGATGAGCCCGTAGTTGAAGTG
Organism: Polyangiaceae bacterium; assembly: GCA_035470765.1. GTDB lineage: Bacteria > Myxococcota_A > Polyangia > Polyangiales > Polyangiaceae > DASXHD01. Next base: position 4,958 of record DATIQP010000174.1, read on the forward strand.
GTGGACGTGCATGGGGTTGGGGCCCTCGCCCTGCACGAGCGCGAAGAGGCGCTTCTCGAGGCCGTACTTCAGGATGAGGGCGACCACGAGGCGCGCGCCGCCGAGCGCCGCGAGGAAGCCCGCCAGCATCCAGAACGGGGGCTCGGCGCCTTCGCGCACCACGAGCCGGTGGAAGAGCGCCCGCGGCCCGAGCCGCGAGACGCGCGCGCCGTGCGCGGCCACGGCGGCTCGCCGCTCCTCGACCGCGGCCGCGAGCTGATCGGCGGCGAGGCCCTCGGCGTGGAGCTCGAGCAGCTGGCGCCGCTCGTCGTTCTTGATGCGCAGCTGCGACGCGAGCTGGCTCGCGAAGGGCAGCGCGATCGCGGGGAGCTCGTCGAGCAGCCCCTCGAAGCCCTCCGCGTCGAGCAGCGCGACCGTCGATGCGCTGCGCGAGCGGAGCGTGGCGTTGCGAGCGCGGCCCGTGACGAGCTGTACGTCACCCCAGCGATCGCCTGCCTGCAGGCGCGCGCGCGAAACGCCGTGGCCGAGGTCCACCTCGAGGTCCGCGCTGCCGTCGACGAGGACGAGCATGCGCGGCGACGCGGCCTCCACGGCGAGCGATTCCTCAGGCTCGAGGCGTCGCACCTCGAAGCGCGACGCCACGCGCGCCATCTCGTCGGGGCGGAGCAGCTCGAACAGCGAGAGGCTCGCCAGCGAGGACTCGAGCGTTTCGCCCATCGGGCATGGCGTTAGCATGCTAACGAGATCGCATGGCTGCCTATTTCGAGCTCGAGCTCGACGGCCCGGGGAAGAACTCGCTCTCGACGCCGATGATGGAGTCCATCCTCCGCCGGCTCGACGAGGCAGGCGACGCGCCGCTGCTCGTCTCGGGCAAGGGCGACGCGCTCTCCGCAGGGCTGAACCTCAAGGAGGTCGCGGCGCTGGACGCGCGCGGCATGGAGCGCTTCGTCCGGCTCGTCGACGAGCTGATGGCGCGGCTCTTCGATCACCCCGCGCCGACCGTGGCGTGCGTCAACGGTCATGCCATCGCCGGCGGCTGCGTCCTCTTGCTCTGCTGCGACTACCGCGTCGCGACCGACGCGCCCGGGGCCCGCGTGGGCCTGAACGAGGTCGCGCTGGGGCTCGTCTTCCCTCCCAAGATCCTGCGCATCGTGACGCACCGCGTTCCGCCGCGCTCGGTGCACGAGGTCGTGCTTCGAGCGGCGCTCTACTCGCCCTCCGATGCGCTCCGCCTCGGGTTGGTCGACGAGGTCACCCCGGACGCTCGGCGGCGCGCCGTCGAGCGAATCGAGGAGCTCTCCGCGCTGCCGCGGGCGGCGTATGCGGCCACCAAGCGCGCGCTGCACGCGGGGGTCACGGCCTTCGACGCGGCGGCCTACGAGGCAGCCCTCCAGGCGACTTTCCCCGCCTGGACGAGCGACGACATCAAGCAGCGCGCTCTGGCGCAGCTTCGTCGATAGCGGAGAGTTCCAGGCCGAATCGCGACGATCCCGCGGACGGGGCTCGACGGCGCGGTGGGTCGGCGGCCATAATGGCGGGGGCGGTAAGTCGCGGTGGTGGAGGAAGACATGCTTCGGAAACAATTGGGGGTCGGCCTCGTGCTCGTCCTCGGGGCGGTGGCGATCACTCCTGCGTGTGGCAGCAACCGTTCTTTCGGCAACGGCACCGATGGCGGCGGCGGCGACTCCCCGTTCGCGTCCGACTCGCCCAACTTCACCGACGGCAACCCGCAAGGGGGCGACACCGGCGTCAAGCCCGACTGCGACTCGTCGTGCCTCACGGCTGGCGGCACGTGCAACGCCGGCGTGTGCACCATCGTGGACAACGCCGGCAACGTCCCGTCCGGCACGCAGACGCAGCTCCAGGGCGGCGGCACGGCGGACGCGCAGTTCAAGTGGCTCTACCCCTACGACAAGACCGTCTTCGCGCGCGGGCTGTTGTCGCCGACGATGCAATTCGACGGCAGCTCGGCCAACTTCGTCTACGTCCACATCAGCTGCTCGACGCTCGACTACAAAGGCTTCTACGCCCCTGCGTCGGGCCCGCTCCGCTTCGCGCTCAAGGCGGCGTCGTGGACGGCGATCGCGGAGGCGGTGCAGTCGACGAAGGACACGCTCCACGTCGAGGTCAGCAAGATCTTCAACAACGCGGTGAGCGGACCGGCCAGCGAGGACTGGACGATGGCCCAGGGTAGCCTGCGGGGCACCATCTACTACGAGACGTACGGCTCGCAGATCCTCGGCGGCATCAACTCGGTCGGCATCATGAAGATCCAGCCCGGCGCGACCGCGCCCACGCCCGTGAAGTCGGGCTGCGGCAACGTCTGCCACACGGCCAGCGCGGACGGCTCGACGCTCGTCGCCAACAGCGGGAGCCTGTTCAACTACCTCGTGAGCTCGAGCTACGACCTCAAGAACAACGCCACCGTGGTGTTCAACGCGCCGAACGAGATCTTCACCTACGGCGGCGTCTACCCCGACGGGAGCATCTCCATGTCGGCGACGACCTACCGCACCTGGCTCGGCGGACCGTCGCGGCTCTACGACGTCAAGACCGGCGCGAACATCCCCGCGCCCGGGTGGGACGGCGTGATCACCAAGGGCGGGACGACGGCGTTCTCCCCCGACGGCAAGAAGCTCGCGTTCATCCACGAGGACAAGGACAGCGGCCACACGCTCGCGGTCGCGGACTTCTCGCTCTCGAACAAGACGTTCTCCAACATCACCGACGTCGCGACCGATCCCAGCACTTACCTCGCGTGGCCGGCGTTCACGCCCGACACGAAGACCATCGTCTACCACGGTGGCTCCAACGCCCAGTTCGAGACGGACAGCAACGCCACCGGCGACGTCTTCGCCGTCGACGTGTCGTCGCACACGGTCGTGCGCCTGCACGCGCTCGATGGTTACCTGGGCAACGGCTCGCAGAACTACCTACCCGCCAGCGATCCCAACCTGAGCTTCGCGCCGACCGTGCTGCCCGAGGCCGTGGGCGGGTACTTCTGGGTCATCTTCACGAGCCACCGCAGCTGGGGCAACACGCTTCCGTCGAAGGACAACGGCGACCAGAACGGCAAGCTCTGGGTCGCCGCGCTCGATCTGAACGCGCCGCCCGGTACGGACGGCAGCCACCCGGCCGTCTTCCTCGAAGGTCAGGAGAACGGCGCCGACAACCTGCGCGGCTTCTGGGTGCTCGATCCGTGCAAGGGTGACGGCGCCGACTGCCAGTCCGGCGACGAGTGCTGCGACGGCTTCTGCCGCAAGGACGACGCGGGCACGTTGCGATGCGTGCCCCCGCCGGGCGGCTGCTCGAACGAGTACGAGAAGTGCACCACCGGCGCCGACTGCTGCAACCCGAGCGATCAGTGCATCAACGGCAAGTGCGCCTACGTGCCGAACTGATTTTCGCCTACGCTCTGGCTTGCGGCTGCGCGGGCGCCGGCTTCGGCTGGTGATCGCGCACGTACTTGACGATCTCCAGGGTCTCCTTGCGGAACGCGTCGTAGTCGATCTGCTCGGCGTTGATGAACGTGCTCGCCATCATCGTGACCCCGCTGAGCGCCGCGGCCTCCGCGATCTCGTCCTCGGTCGCGCCGAAGAGGCGCGCGGCTTCGGCGTGGAAGAACGTGCAGTACTTGCAACGCGTCGCGCCGGAGACAGCGAGCCCGATGAGCTCCTTGTACTTGTTGGGGATCTTCGTCTCGCCGAGATCGATGCCGCTGTAGAGCGACCAGAAGCCGCCGACGACCTCGTCCGGCATTCGCTTCAACCACTCGGGCACACGCCCGAACATCTGCTCGATCTCGCGATACACCTGCGCCCTGTTGCCAACTGCTTGTGCCATCGGACACCTCCTGACCGAAGGCGCCATCGCAAGATGTGGACCGGTTTGCCCCGCGTACAATCGCCACGATGCAATTGCTTGCGTCGTGGCGCAATGGTGCAGCGTGGCGGCGCAGCCCCGAGCGGAGTGACCTGAGCCGTCCGGGTGCGAGTGACATCCATGCATACTGCACGAAAGGGGCCGCGCCTCGGCAGTGTCGCATCGTGACCGCACCTCCTGCTGCGGACGCGGCGGATTGGTGCGGTGAGGGCGCAGCGGCGGCATGACCTGCGCCAGCGTGCGGGCCTTGCGGCGCGCTCGCCATGGGATCGCGCACCGCGAGCGTGTGCGCCACGGTACGACCCTTGCTGCCTTGTTGAGCATGACGTGGCGCGAGCGCCTCAAGTCAGCTCCATTTCTGCCCGTTCTCATCCTTGCAGGCGTCCTGGTCGCGCTGTGGGTCGCTCGGAGCTCGCTCCGCGAGGACGTGACCAAGCAGGTTTCCTACAGCGAGGTGATGAGCGCCGTGGAGCAGGGTCAGGTCGAGCACGTGGAGATCGGCCCGGACACGATCGTCGCGACGCTCAAGACCGAGGCCAAGGACGCGAAGGCCGCCGCGGCGCCGAAGGAG
>DATIQP010000175.1:0-3246 GCA_035470765.1 Polyangiaceae bacterium
GAGGCGCAGGTCGAGAAAGAGATCCAGGACGCCATCGAGTTCGCCGAGCAGAGCCCGGAGCCCGACGCCTCCATCCTCGAGCAGACCACGTACTCCGGCCCGTTCGCGTACTAGCCCATGAAGACCCTTCGATATCGTGAAGCCCTCCGTCTTGCCATGCTCGAAGAGATGGAGCGCGACGACCGCGTGTTCTTGATGGGCGAGGAGGTCGGCTTCTACAACGGCGCCTACAAGGTCTCCGAGGGCCTGCTCGAGCGCTTCGGCGAAAAGCGCGTCATCGACACGCCCATCGCCGAGGGCGGGTTCGCGGGCATCGGCGTCGGCGCGGCGATCGTCGGCCTGCGGCCCATCATCGAGTTCATGACGTGGAACTTCTCCGCCGTCGCGTTCGATCAGATCCTGAACAACGCGGCGAAGATGCGGCAGATGTCGGGCGGCCAGCTCAAGTGCCCCATCGTCTTCCGCGGCCCCAACGCGAGCGCGAAGCAGGTCGGCAGCCAGCACTCGCACGCGATGGAACACTTCTACGCGACCATCCCCGGGCTGAAGGTCGTCGCCCCCGCCTTCCCGGCGGATGCGAAGGGCCTGCTCAAAGCCGCCATCCGCGACGACGACCCCGTGCTCGTGATGGAGTCCGAGACGCTGTACTCGGTGAAGGGCGAGGTGCCCGACGATCTCGACACCATCCCGCTCGGCGTCGCGCGGCGCGTCCGCGAGGGGACCGACTGCACCATCGTCGCGTACTCGCGCATGACCCACGTCGCGCTGGAGGCGGCCGCGGCGCTCGAGAAGGACGGCATCTCCGTGGACATCGTCGACCTGCGCAGCCTCCGCCCGCTCGACGAGGACAGCCTCGTCGACTCCGTGCGAAAGACGCACCATTGCGTCGTCGTCCACGAGGGCTGGCCCTACGGCGGCGTGGGCGCCGAGATCTCCGACCGCGTCCAGCGCCTCGCCTTCGACGACCTCGACGGCCCCGTGCTCCGCGTGACCTCGCTCGACGTCCCGATGCCGTACAACGCCAAGCTCGAAGAGCTGGTGATCCCCCATTCCGACCGCGTCGTCGCCGCCGTGAAGCGCGCGCTGAATCGCTGAGGTCCCGCCCAATGGCCAAGCTCCTGGAGATGCCGAAGCTGTCGCCCACCATGGAAGAGGGCGTGCTCACTGCGTGGCACAAGAACGAAGGCGACGAGGTCGCCGTCGACGATCTGCTCGCCGAGGTCGAGACGGACAAGGCGACCATGGAGTTCCGCGCCTTCGACAAGGGCACGTTGCTCAAGCGTCTGGTCGCCGACGGCGCCACGGTCAAGCTCGGACAGCCGGTGGCCATCCTCGGTGCGCCGGGCGAGGACGTCTCCCCGCTCGTGGCCAAGGCCGGCGGTGGCCCGGCCGCCCAGGCACCCGCCCCTCCCAAGGCCGCTGCGGAGCCGAGCCCGCTCTCGACGACGATGCCAACGCCGGCCGCGGCGCCCTCGCCCATCACCGAGGCCCCGGAAGCGCAGCGCGTCCCTCCACGCGCGCCCCGGCCCGGTGGCGTGCTCGATCGCACCGCCTACGCCCCGGAGCCCGTCGCCCCGTCCGATGGCGGCACCGGGCGCGTCCTCGCGTCTCCGTACGTCCGCAAGGTGGCGCGCGAGCGCGGGCTCGACCTGCGCGGCGCGCAGGGCAGCGGCCCCGGCGGGCGGCTGGTCGCTCAGGACCTCGATCGCCTCAAGGCGGCGGCGTCGCCCGAAGCGACGGCGATGGTGCGCGCGCCCATCAGCACGCTGCAGCCGCCCGGGCCTGCCCTCGGCGAGCCGGAGGCGCGCCCGCTCTCGATGATGCGCAAGACCATCGCGCGGCGCCTCACCGAGGCGAAGCAGAAGGTCCCGCACTTCTACCTGCACGTCGACGTCGACCCGAAGCCGCTGCTCGAGCTCCGCGAGCGCATCAACCAGGAGCTCGCGGAGAGCACGGGCGACGGCGGCGAGGCCAGGGCCTCCACGAAGGTCAGCGTCACCGACCTGCTCATCAAGGCGTGCGCGCTGGCGCTGGTGCGCGTGCCGGAGTGCAACGCGAGCTACACGGACGAGGCCATCCTCGTCCACAAGCGCGTCGACGTCTCGGTCGCGGTCGCCGTCCCGGACGGGCTCGTCACGCCGGTCGTGCGCAACGCCGATCAGAAGACCGTCGCCGCGATCGCCCGCGAGGTTCGCGATCTCGCGGCCCGCGCGCGAACGAAGAAGCTCCGGCCCGAGGAGATGCAGAACGGGACCTTCTCGATCTCCAACCTCGGCATGTTCGGCATCGACGACTTCGCCGCCGTCATCAACCCGCCGGAGGGCGCGATCCTCGCCGTGGGGCAGGTCCGCGACGAGCCGGTCGTCGAGGGCGGCGCGGTCGTGCCGGGCAAGCGGCTCGGGCTGACGATGTCGTGCGACCACCGCGTGGTCGACGGAGCCGTCGGCGCGGCCTTCCTGGCGGAGCTGCGCGCCTTGCTCGCGCGGCCCATGCGGCTGCTCACGGGCTGAGCGGGGGCGCGCAGTGCGGCGCCGTGTTAGGGTCCCCGCAATGTTCCGCGCGCGAGCTCCCGCACTCGCCCTGCTGGCCGTGGCGCCCCTCGCCGCCGCCTCGAGCTCGCCGTCGCGCGCGGGCAGCTACTCGACCGGCCTCGGCGCCGCGGAGAAGGCCTCGAGCGGCTCCGACGTCACCCTGCTGCGCCCCGCGCCCGAGGGCCGCGTCCACGTGGGCGGAGGCAAGTTCACGATGGGAGCGTCGCCGGCCGAGATGCAGGCGGCGTTCGCGCTCTGCCGCGCCGAGCCGCTCGGGCAAGCCTCCGTCCAGCGCGTCGACCCGCAGACGCGCACCATCTTCCTGCAACCGCTCTGCGATCCGCACCGCTTCGTGGCCGAGGGCGCCGCTCACGAGGTCACCCTCTCGCCGTTCTCCATCGATCGCACCGAGGTTCGCGTGCGCGACTACATGCGATGCGTCTCGGCGGGGAGGTGCGCGGCGCCGGGCTTTACCGTCGGCGACGCGCGCTTCGCGGACCCCGATTTCCCCGTCGTGCTCGTGTCCTGGGACGACGCGCACGACTACTGCTCCTTCGCGCACGGGCGCCTGCCCACCGAAGCCGAGTGGGAGCTCGCCGCGCGCGGCATCCAGCAGCGCGTGTTCCCGTGGGGTAGCGTGTACAATGGCCACCTGTGCAACCACGGCTCGCTCGGCGTCGACCACACCGACGCGAGCGACGGCTACGCGCGGCTC
>DATIQP010000176.1:0-8924 GCA_035470765.1 Polyangiaceae bacterium
GGCCACGCCGAAGCCGGCGAGCACGAGCACGTCCGAGACGCCGGTGAGCGAGAGCGTGTCCATGAAGACGAAGCCCGTGATCAGGCTGCCCAGCGCCGAGCCGATGATGTTTGCAACATACAAGTAAGACAGGCGCTGGCCCGCGCGGTCGTCCGGCGGGATCGCGAAGTGCGAGAGCAGCGGGAGCACGGCGCCGAGCAGCCCGGCGGCGACGGCCACGGCGAGCAGGGGCAAGACGGGGCTTGCGCTTTTCGCGGCGCGCGCGATCGACGGCACGACGTAGAAACCGATCGCGTTGGCGAAGAAGACGAACGCGGCGACGCCGCGCAGCGAGGAGAGCTTGCCCTGCGCCTTGGGGTCCTTGACGAAGAAGCGGCTGCCGAAGGAGCCCGCGGCGATGCCGAGCAGGTACGCGCCGAGCAGGACGCCGAACGAGGCGGGCGCGCTCCACGTGAGGAAGCTGACGACGCGGTACCAGACGATCTCGTACGACAGCGCGATGAAGCCGACGGCGCCTGCCGCCAGCAGAGAAATGGCAAACATGCTGGTTTACTCCGCCTCTTCGAGCCGAGGCCCGCTCGCCGCGGCCGCTGCGATCGCGGGAGGCTCGCTCGCGCGGCGGCGTTCGGCGCTGCGCTCCATGGCGTGCAGCCCGAGGACGGCGAGGCCCACGAGCGCGTTGACCGCGGCGGCGGCGCGGACCGTGTTCCGCTCGCCGAGCGGGCCCATCATCACCATCACCGACAGCACCGACGCGATGGCCGACCCGAGGGTGTTCACGAAGTAGAGCTGGCCGACGCTCTTGCCGACGTTTCCGTTCTTGCGCACCGAGTACGCCACGAGCAGCGGAAGGGTGCCGCCCATGAGCATCGTCGGAAGGAGCACGAGCAGCAGCGTGACGATGGCCGTGGCGACCGGCGGCAGGTCCAGCGTCAGCGCACCGACCCAGTGGAAGAGATCCAGCGAGACCATGCCGAACGCGCCGATCGACAGCTCGACGAGCCCGAACAGCAGCAGCACCGGGCGCTTGGGATCCTTCGACACCGCGCCGCCCGCGAGGCTGCCGAAGCCGAGGCCGAGCATGAACGCGGTGACGACGACCGTGACCGACTCGATGTTGATGCCGTAGATCGCGAACAGCGAACGCTGCCAGACGACCTGGTAGAGCAGCGCGGCAAAACCCGATGCCAGAAAGACGAGCATCAGCCCGAGCGTCGTGCGCGCTTTCATCACCTCGCTCCCTTCGGCCGTCCCCATAGCACGACCCTGGTTGCAGGGTAATGGGTCAGGGCACGATGTCGGCGGCGTCTCGGGGCCAGAGCTTCGAGTTCCCGTACGAGAAGCCGAGCACCCCCGCGAGGGAGGTGAACGTCGAGCCGTTGGTGTAGCCGGCGGGCGGGTACGCGGTGCCAGTGGTGCCGTACTTGGCGTACAGCAAGTCATCGACTCGGCAGCCGTTGTCGACGACGAACTCGTAGAACTTGCCGGTGCCGTCCGGCGTGTCGTTGGTGACGGTCACGTTCGACAGCACGAGCAGCATGCTCTGGTACGCGTCCGCCATCGCTCCGCCGGTCTTGATGTCGGCGGGCGAGGCGGTGATGGGCGAGAAGGGCAGTGAGGTCCCGGGGTCGACGATGGTCACGCTCGACGCCTCGACCTGAGCCTGGCCGTACGGGTTGAGGTACACGCCCGTCACCGCGACCTGGTTGCCGCGTTTGAGGCCGGGGGCGGCCGTGCCTGGAATGACCCACACCCCGCTGTAGGGCAAGAGCGAGATGTCCTGAAGGGAGAAGCCGCCGCTCGACACGGCCGTGACGTACGCCGGCGGCAAAGAGACGACCGCACCGAGCTTGGGGTGCTTCGCGTCCTGCGGATTGCGCATCTGCTCGAGCGTCAGCGCGCACGGCGTTTCGCCGGGGTTCGCCACGTTCGGGCAGGTGTCGCACGCGTCGCCGCGGCCGTCGCCGTCGGCGTCTGCCTGCTGCGGATCGGCGACGCTGGGGCAGTCGTCGACGCCGTTGGGGACGCCGTCGCCGTCGAAGTCGTCGGCCGGCGGGTTCTGGCAGTGATTGGTGGCGTCGGTGGGGCAGCGATCGCACGCGTCGCCGACGCCGTCGCCGTCCACGTCGCTCTGCACGCCGTTGTCCATCGGCCGGATGGGGTTGAAGATCGTCGGACAGTCGTCGGCGCCGTCGTCGATGCCGTCGCCGTCGCGATCGGTCGCGGTGATGCCGGCGGCGTACTCGGTGCGGTACGGCACGCAGCTCGGCTCGGCGGTCGGGACGCTGCTCTTGCAAAAGAAGAGCGGGTAGTAGGCCTCGCCGGCGGTGCGGATGCTCGCGAGCGTCGTGGTGCCGCCCACGTCCTGCGCGACGCACGCCCGCTTCGCGCGGCCGCACGTGTCGAGCGTCTCGCAGGCCTGGCCGCCGATCGCCGGATCGGCCACGAGCGCGTCGTCGCCGTACAGCACCTTGCCGCCGCGCAGCACGAGCACGACGTCCTCGACCCCGGCGTCGATGACCGCGCGGTGGTCTTTGCTCGTCTTGCCGTCGAAGATGGCGATGTCGGCGGCGTAGCCCGGCTTGAGCGCGCCGACGACGTCGGCCGCGCCGGCGGCCCACGCGGCGTTGTACGTGACCATGCGCCACAGGTCGGCGTCGGTGAAGTGCCTGGCGAAGTACTGCTGGTTGAGCGAGTCGGCGCACTTCAGCTCGCGGAGCAGGTTCATGCTGCCAGAGGCCACCCAGTCGGTGCCGAGGGCGATGGGGACGCCGAGCGCGTCGAACATCGTGATCGAGGCGGTGTTGCCGTAGAGATCGACGTTCGATCGCGGCGACCAGACGAGGTGCGCCCCGTCCGAGCGCAAAGGCGCGACGTCGCTCGGCAGCGCGGCGATGCCGTGGATGATCGCCGTCGGCGGCTCCATGAGGTCGAACTGCCCGTTCGCGTCGCTGGTGCACAGGTACTCGTTGTGCGCGGCCGCGTTCACGCCCTCCGCGATGTGCGGGAGGTACGCCTCGCTCTGCAGGACGGTCGCGTGCGTCGTGCGGTTGGCGCCGTACGCGCAGCCGGAGGTGAGCATCGTGCCGGAGCTGTCGTCGAGCGGGAACGTGTCGGCGTTGGCCTGCTGCACCGGCAGCCGCTCGAAGAGCTGCGGATCGCTCGAGTCGAGGTTTCGCGCGAGCCCCTTCTTGCCGCCGACGCACACCGTCGAGGTTGCGCCACCCATCACGAAGCGCAGCTCCGCGAAGAGCTGCACCGCGCCCGAGGCGCCCGACTTGTACGAGAGGGCGGTGTGACCATCGAGGCCATCACGCCACTCGTTGCGGTGATCGTAGCGTTCGGTGCCGTGCCCCACCGGGGCGTTGTTGGCGTACTCGATGTGGTCGTGCGGGTTGATGAGGCCAGGCGAGATGACACCGTCGGCGCACGCGACGACGGTGGCCTGCGCGTAGTTGGGCGAGGCGCTGCAGTCGCAAGCCGCGCACACAATCTGGCCGGCGTCGTCGACGAGGACCTCGCCGCGGTGGAGCACCTCGTTGGGCAAGAGCACCGTGCCGCGCAGCACCTTGCCGGTCGTGCCCGCGGTGACGCTGCACGTCCCGCTCGCGGGGGGAGTGAGGGCAGGCTGGTTGCACTCCGTTACCTTCGGGGGCGCGTTGGGCGCGAGCGTCGGGTCGCCCGGAGACGCGTCCGTCGTGGCGTCGGCGCCGCCGCTGTCGCTGTCCACCTGAGCATCCGGTCCACCGTCGTGCTGGGCGCCCGGATTGGACGAGCATGCCGCCACGACCCCCACACCCAAAGCCAAGAGAACCGACAGCGAAACAGGCCGCATGAAGCCTCCGAAGGCGTCCACTATGCGCAAATTGTCGCGCCTGCGCCAGCGTGATATGGCGTTTTGCCGCGTGGTCTCAGCGGACTTTTACATTCATGAAAGAACCGCACGAGAGCGCCCGTTTCGGGCATCATGGGCCGCCCAATGAGCGAACAGCGCCGACCGACAGTACGACTGGGAAAGAAGCGCGATCCTCGCGTCGATTCGGTCCCGCCGAGCAGTCGCAAAGGCGATTCCATGCCTCCGAGCAAGCGACGAGGGGACCTCGACACGGTGCTCGCCGCCGAGCAGTCCGCCGCAGGGGGCGACATGGACGAGGTGCTCGGCCGTCTTCTAGCTCGAGCGACCCAGGCCGAGCTTCGCGCGCAGCAACTCGAGCAGACGCTCGCGCGCCTCAACGAAGAGCGGGTCGTGCTCGAAGCTCGACTGAGCGAGCTGGGGCGGCAGCTCGAGGACGCGGACACGAGCCGGGCCTCTTTCGAGGCCCAGGTGCGATCGATGGGCCAGGCTGGCCGCAGCGAAGGCCCGGTGACGGTCGCCTACGTTCGGACGATGGCCGCCGAGCTCGTGCGCGCCCTGGACCGCCTCGCCCCCCTTCGCGGGAACTCTTCGGATCCGATGACGCCACGGCCCATCTCCGATCTTCCGACGCCTCGGCCGCCGTCTTTCACGCCGACGCCTCGGCCGCGCAGCGATCGCCCGCGGCGCTGAGACGACTCGCGCTACACTCCGCCGGTGCGTAAGTCATCTGTTGCCAAGCCGCCCCCGCGAGGCTTCGAGGGCCTCGTTCGAGAGCGGCTCGCCGCCGAGATCGGCGCCATCGGCAAGCAGGCACCGTTCACGGTCGCCCTCGCCTACCCGTCGCCCTACGCCACGGCGATGAGCTCGCTCGGCTACCAGCGGATCTACCGCGCCATCATGGAGACGCCCGGGATGGCCTGCGAGCGCGTTTTTCTCGACGACGAGGCCGAGCGCGACATCACGGTGCAGGGTCGCCCGCTCACGTACGAGTCGCTCCGGCCGATGGAGGAGCTGCCAGTCATCGCCTTCAGCGTCGCGTACGAGATCGAGCTCACCGGGGTCGTGCAGATGCTCGACTCCGCCAACGTGCCCGCGCTCCGCGAGGAGCGCTCGGAGCGTCACCCGTTCGTGCTCGCCGGCGGTCCGCTCACGTTCTCCAACCCGCTGCCGCTCGCCGCGTTCGCTGACGCGATCGTGATGGGCGAGGCGGAGCAGGTCGTGATCGAGGTGCTGCGCACGCTCGAGGACGTCTCGGGGCGGGCGGCCCAGCTCGCCGCGCTCGCGCGCATCCCGCACGTGCACGTGCCTGCCGTCCACGGCGCGATCCTGCCCGAGGGTGCGAAGGCCGACTCGGCCCTCTTGCCTGCCTGGGCGCCGATCCGCACGCCGCACACCGTGCTCAGCGACATGTTCTTGATCGAGACCGAGCGAGGCTGCTCGCGCACGTGCACCTACTGCGTGATGCGCCGCTCCACCAACGGCGGAATGCGCCTGGTGCCGATGGAGACGATCCTCGGCCTCGTCCCCGCGGACGCGAAGCGCGTCGGGCTCGTCGGCGCCGCGGTGAGCGATCACCCGCGCATCGCGCAGATCGTGAGCACGCTGGCGGAGCAGGGGCGCCACGTCGGCCTGTCTTCGCTGCGTCCCGATCGGCTCACCGACGATCTGGTCGGAGCGCTGAGCCGCGCCGGCCACAGGAGCCTGACGACCGCCATGGATGGTGCGTCCGAGCGGATGCGCGAGCTGCTCGAGCGCCGCGCGCGCCCCAAGCACCTTCTGCGGTGCGCGGAGCTCGCGCGCAAGCACGGCATGGATCGGCTCAAGCTCTATTTGATGGTGGGCCTGCCGGGCGAGACGGACGCGGACATCGACGAGTGCGTGACCTTCGTCGCGGAGCTCTCGAACGTGGTGCCCATCGCGCTCGGCATCGCCCCGTTCATCTCGAAGCGCAACACGCCGCTCGACGGCCAGCCCTTCGCGGGGATCGACGTCGTCTCGGCGCGTCTCGCGCGGCTGCGGCGCGGGCTTCGTGGTCGCGCTGACGTGCGCGCGACGAGCGCGCGCTGGGCGTGGGTCGAGTACGTGCTCGCGCAGGGCGCAGAGGCGGAAGGGAGGGCCGTCGCCGAGGCCGTGCGCGCGGGAGGGGGCTTCGCTGCCTTCAAGCGCGCGTACGACCGCCTCGAGAAGGAGGCGCCCGCCCGCCCTCGACGGAGCCTGGCGATCGCGCCATTTTGAAGCCCCCTCTTGCATGCGCGGAGCCCGGCTTTGCGCTACATCCTAGGGGCATGCTCGAGATGGTGGCCGAGACCGAGGTGCTCGCGAGAAACGCCGCGTTCTACGACGCGTTCAACTCGCGCGACGCGGAAGCGATGGATGGGCTCTGGGCGGAGCGCGCGCCGGTCGTCTGCCTCCACCCCGGATCGGTCGCGCTGCACGGGCGCCCGTCCGTCATTCGTTCGTGGCGGGCCATCCTCGCGAGCGCCGGCGCGCCGCTCGTGCAGATCGAAGGGCCGCGCGTGGTGCTGCTGGGCGAAGCGGCGATGGTGCTCTGCTACGAGCGCGTCACCGACCCCGAGACCGGCACCGGCGCCGTGCTGGCGGCCACCAACGTCTTCGTGCGCGAGGGGGGCGAGTGGCGGCTCGTCCATCACCATTCCTCCGCTATCGGCAGAATCGTCGCCGAATCCGTCCCCCCCTCCCCCAAGAGCGCGCTGAACTGATACAACGCGGACCATGGCGAAGACCCAACGCCACCGACCCTCGCCTCCCAAGCGCGAGCCCGCGCGAGAGCCTGCGCCGCCCCCCGCGACGCCGAACCCTCCGCCGTGGGCCTACGCCGCGTACGGGGTGTTCGTGCTGCTCGCGGCCGTGCTCGTCTACAACTTCGTCACCGTCGCGCGCGAGGGTGAGGCGCGCCGCGAGTGCTCGGCGCTTTGCCTGATGCACCCGAACTATGCCGGCGCCGAGCGCGTGGCCCCGGACTTCCGCCTCAAGGACATGAACGGCAAGGAAGTCACGCTGTCGAGCTATCGCGGCAAGGTGGTGCTGCTCAACTTCTGGGTGTCGACCTGCGGGCCCTGCAAAGAAGAGATGCCGGACCTCGCCGAACTCGCCGAGATCCTCAAGCCGCAGAAGGACGTGGCCATGCTGACGGTGTCGGTGGACTACGGCCCCGACTCCGTGCGCGACCTCTTGAAGACGATCCTGCGCGGGGAGCCGCCGTTCCCGGTGCTGTTCGACCCGGACGGCGCCGACGCGGTGAAGGCCAAGTTCGGCACGGACCTTTTCCCCGAGACGTGGCTCATCGACAAGCGAGGCGTCATCCGCGCCCGCTTCGACGGGGCGCGGGCGTGGAAGGATCCGGTCGCGGTGGAGCTGATCAACCAGCTGCGGGGAAGCGACTACTGCCCGGTGGAGATCAAGAACGGGACCACCACGGGGAAGGCGGCCCGGTTCTGCGAGGATCCGACGGGTAGTTGACGACAACTTGGCCACGGCCGAGCCGGATCCATACGATCGGCGCACGTGAAAGTGCGCGCGCTCCTCGCCTTCGTCCTGGCCCTCGGCGCCGGCAGCGCCTTCGGGGTGCGGCTTCACGCGAAGAGCACGGCCCGAGCGGCCAGCCCCGAGCAGCCCGCGCTCGTCGTCGACCCGCCGCAGGCGCCGGCCGCGGTCGACGACGCGCTCGTCGACCCCTCGCGGTTCGACCGGCGTGACCTGACCACGGAGCGCGCGCGCGCCTGGCTCCTCGCGGAGGGACCGGCGATCGCACCCGGCGACGGTCGCCGCCTGGTCACGCTCACGTTCGACGACGGGCCCTTTCCCGAGACGACGCCGGCGGTGCTCAAGCTCCTCGACAAGCACCGGGTCAAAGCGACCTTCTTCATCATCGGCCGCTACCTCGAGGGCAACACCGGCCGCGACCGCGCCGTGCGCGCCGCCGCGCGCGAGATCGACGCGGCGGGCCACATCATCGGCAGCCACACCCACGACCACGCGCTGCTCACGACGGTGAGCCACACGCAGGTGCTCGATCAGATCGACGACGGCGTCGCGTCGATCGAGCACACGCTCGGCCACCGGCCGGTCCTCTTCCGCCCGCCGTTCGGGCAGCTCGACGACTTCGGCGAGAAGGCGATCGCCGAGCGGCACTTCGGGCTCGTGCTCTGGAGCGTGGAGGCGGGCGACATGAAGGACCGCGACGAGGACGAGATGTTCGACAAGCTCACCGAGCAGCTCGATTTTGCCGGCGGCGGGCTCGTGTTGCTCCACGACGCGCACTGGGCCACGGTGCACGTGCTGGCGCGGCTGCTCGATTGGCTCGACGCGCGGCGCTGGGACTCGTCGCGGCCGGCGCGCCCGGGCTTCGCGATCGTCGACCTGCCGACGTACATGCGCGAGGCTCGCGAAAGGCCGCAGCCCTACGCGACGCGCAAGGAGCTCGAGGAAGCGCGCGCGCACGCGTGGCGCGCGGCTCACCCCGACCAGGAGATCTGAGCCTCAGAGATCGAGCGGCGGCCAGCGCGGCGCGAGCGAGCCGTCCCCCGCCCAGCGCGCGGCGAAGGCGTCGCGGACCGCCTGCTCGGCAAGCTTGCCGTACGGGGAGAAGCCCCACTCGGCCTCCTGCGACACGTCGTCGAGATCGCTGTAGAGGCGCCACACGAAGAACCCCGCGAAGTCGGGCTCGTCGAGGAGCGGGCGGATGAGCGCTCGATACGCGGCGGCCTGGGCGTGCTCGTCGACGCGCACCGCGCTCATGGAGTCGGGCCACTCCCAGGGCTTGATCGCCGGGTTGGGGCGCGTCGTGTAGCCGATCTCGGTGAACAGGACGGGCTTGCGCCAGGTCTCGGCGAGCCGGTGCACCTTGGCGCGGACGCGCTCGCCTCCCGCGAGCAGCTCCTCGTCCGTGGCGCCGTCGCGATCGGCCAGGGGGTAGAAGGCGTTGATGCCGATGAGATCGAGCTCGCCGAGGACGACGGTGTCGTCGACGTCGTCCCAGTTGGCCGAGTACGTGATGAGGCCGTGGTAGACCGCGCGAAGCTGGCGGACGAGATCGACGAAGCTCGGC
>DATIQP010000177.1:0-2565 GCA_035470765.1 Polyangiaceae bacterium
CCCACTCGGTATTCACGCGTCTTGATCTCTTTGGGTACACCGATGATCACGGCTGCACGTCCTTTGCTTGTGGCCTGCCTCGCGGCTCGCGCCGCGGCGGGTAGAGCGGGCGCACTTTTAGCCCTCGCCCGGCCGGACGACAACGGCGATGTGGCGGCTTCTCGATGTCGCGGTGCGTCGATCGCCCTAAGGCGTGACCTCGACCGCCCCCTGCATGCTGGGGTGGATCTGGCAGCCGTAGCCGTACGTGCCGGCGTTGTCGAAGGTGAAGGTCTTGGTCGTTCCGGTCGAGGTGGCCGTGATCGGAGTGGGCGTGCTGCCGCCCTTCGGGACGAGCGGGTGGCTCGTGAACGAGCCCGTCCAGGTCACCGACTGGTGCACCTTGATCGCCACGCAGTTCGGCGAGTACTGGGCCGGCGAGGCGCCGGTCGGGAAGGTGATGGTCCCACCGTCGGCGGTGAAATCCGTGAACGTCGTGCAGCCGTTCACCGGCGTGGCCGCATCGCCGCCGCCGTCACCGCTGTCGCTGCCGGTTGCGCTGTCGCTGCCGCCGCCGGAGTCCTTGGCGCCGGAGTCGGTGCCCTGGTTGCCCGAGTCCGTCCCCGCGTCGTCGGCGCCGCCGCCGCTGCTGCAGCCCCACGCGAGCGCGGCCCCGCCGAGCACCATCCCAAGAAAGACCTTCTTCATCTTCCACTCCCAGTTTTCGCCGCCACCCGCGACAACCAGCAATGATGCACGGATGAGCTGACGGGTGGAAGCCTTAGTTGGCAGGCCCCCAAAAACGACCCCCGGGCGTCACGCGCCATGTCGAAGTCGCCCCGTTGCCACTAGGCTACGGGCCCGTGTACGCGCTGGCGCGGCCGTTTCTCTTCTCTCTCGACCCGCGTGCGGCTCATGCGCTCGCGATGGCCGCCCTTCTCCCGCTGGAGTGGACGCCGCTCCGCGCGGTCGCGGGCGCGCTCTTTCGACCCCGCGACCCGCACCTCGCCCGGCGCGTGATGGGGATCGACTTCCCGTCCCCGGTGGGGCTCGCCGGCGGCTTCGACAAGAACGCGACGCGCGCCCGCGCGCTCGGCGCGCTCGGCTTCGGCTTCCTCGAGCTCGGCACCGTCACCGCGCTCGCGCAGACGCCGAACCCGCGGCCCAACCTGTTTCGCTTGCCCGCCGATCGCGCCCTGGTCAACCGCCTCGGATTTCCCAACGACGGCGCCGAGACCGTCGCCCGCCGCTTCGCCTCCCGCGGGGGCGCGCGGGCGGTGGGCGTTCCCGTCGGGTTTTCGATCGGCAAGTCGCGAGCCGTGGCGATAGGCGACCTCGAGGCGGTGATCGCGGACTACACGCAGAGCTTCCTCGCGGTGCGGGGCGTGGCGGACTTCGTGGTGGTGAACGTCTCGTCGCCCAACACGAAGGACCTCCGCGCGCTCCAGGGCAAGCAGCTCGCGGACGGCTTGCTCGGGGCGCTCGCGGCGAAGAACGCCGAGGCCGGCAAGAAGCCGCTGCTCGTGAAGGTGGCCCCCGACCTCGACGACGCCGAGCTCGACGCGCTCCTCGAGGTGGTGGACGCCCGCGGCCTCGACGGCGTCGTGGCGACGAACACCACCATCCGCCGCGACGGGCTCGTCACGCCGAAAGAGCGGCTCGACGCGATCGGCGCCGGCGGCCTGAGCGGGCGACCCCTGTTCCCGCGCGCGCTCGAGATGGTCCGCCGCGTGCGCGCCGCCCTGCCCCGCGTCTCCGTCATCGGCGTCGGGGGCGTCGAGCGGGGCGAGCACGCCCGGGCGATGCTCGACGCGGGGGCCGACCTCGTCCAGCTCTACACGGCGTTCGTCTACCGGGGGCCGCTCACCGCACGGAGCATCGCCCGAGAGCTGCTCCACCGCTGAGCCGTTTACGTCGTCATTTTGCGTCGACTAGAGCGGAAGTCCCTTGAATCGATCGGGTCTTGACCGAGAGCAGGCTTCGACATGCGGCAGCGTGACTCCGCGGCCGAGCCGCCGCGTTGCGGCGTCGGTTCAACTGGGAGGCCAAAAGCCCGGCGGCCTGGGCATGCCAACACGGCACGTGCCGGTTCCGCCGGAGACGTCACGCTGCCGCTTGTTGGCAACCAGCGCGGCGCAAGGCTGTCATGTCGACTGGCCTGCGAAATAGCCTCTGAAAAGTTCCCAAGTCCCGCGGGCCTCCCGGATAATGGTCGCGGAGTGCCCATGCGCCGTCGTGTCGTTTTCATTTCGTCGATCGCCGTCGTGTCGTGCGCGGGATCGGATTCGCTCCATCCTGCGCATCTCGAGCACGCGGCGGCCACGCCGTCGCCCGAGCCCGCGCAGTCGACCGCGAGCGCCAACGCGAAGACCAGCAGCGAGCCCAAGCCGTCGGAGCCGAAGCGCGACCTCTTGCTCGAGTGGGTGCGCAGCAAGCTCCCGCCCGGC
This sequence comes from Polyangiaceae bacterium, assembly GCA_035470765.1. Lineage (GTDB taxonomy): Bacteria > Myxococcota_A > Polyangia > Polyangiales > Polyangiaceae > DASXHD01. Next base: position 2,427 of record DATIQP010000177.1, read on the forward strand.
GGCAAGGCGGATCGCGACGAGCAGGGCACGCTGGTGGTCACGCACCAGGCCGGCCCGAAGGACACGATCTACTCGGTGGCCAAGGCGTACGTCGATCTGACCAGCGTCTACCTCTGGAAGGATCTCGCCAGCCTCATCG
>DATIQP010000178.1:0-5226 GCA_035470765.1 Polyangiaceae bacterium
GGTGAGCGCCTCGCGGCGGACCTGCGTGGGGCCCTCGGACTCTTCGAGGGTCGCGAGCTCGGAGAGCGGAACGCTTCCGCCGGTGGACGTCGCCACGAAGAGCTCGCCGAGCGCCTCGGCCGTGGGCGAGCGCGGAGGCGAAAGCAGCTTGAGGTCGAAGCGCCGCTGGCCCTCGTAGATGGACCCGACCGGGATGCCCACGCGCGCCGCCTCGACGACGGCGAGCGCGTCACGGGCCGCCACGCCGTAGCGCGCGAGCCGCAGGCGCTGCGGCTTCACGAAGATCATCGGCGCGCCGAGCAGGCGTTCGACGCGTACGTCGCCCGTCCCCCGAACGTTCCGGACCACGTCGCCGATCTGCTCGCTGGCAGTCTTGAGCTTGGCGAGATCGTCGCCGAACACGGCGATTTGCACGTCGGCGCGAGAGCCGCTGATGAGCTCGTTCGTCTTGTCCTCGATCGGCTGCGACACCGAGACGAACGTCCCCGGCACCTCGGTCTCGACCGCGTTCTTGATGACCTCGGAGAGGTCGTCCAGATCGTGCGCGCTCTTCCATTCGCTCTTCGGGCGCAGGTGGACGAAGAGGTCCGTGTTGTCGCTGCCGACCGGGTCGACCGCGACCTCCGCGCGGCCGGTCATGCCGAGCGACGTGGCGACCTCGGGGAAGCGCTTGAGCACGCGCTCGGTGGCGAGGTCGAGCTCCTTGGCGCGCGCGAGGCTGATGGAAGGGGCACGACGGATGGTGACGACCAGGTCGCCCTCCTCGATGCGCGGGACGAAGTCGGCGCCGGCCTGTGCGAGCGCGAACAGGCTCGCGCAGAACGCCGCGGCCGACACGGCGAGGAGCGCCCACCGCAGGCGCAGCGCGGGCGCGAGCAGGCGCTTGTAGCCACGCTCGGCCGCGCGGATCCAGCGCGGGCCCTCGCCCTTCGGCGGGACCAAGAAGGTCACGAGCAGCGGCGGAAAGAGCACGACCGAGTAGACGAGCGCGCCGAAGAGGGCGCACGCCATCGTGATGGCCATCGGGCGGAACATCTTGCCCTCGATGCCCTCGAGGGTGAGCAGCGGCAGGTACACCAGCATGATGATCGCGACGGAGAACGCAACCGGCCGCGACACGGCGGCGGCCACCGCGCCGTAGGCTCTCGCGCGCGCGGCGCGCACGACCTCGCGGCCCGCGACCGCCGTGATGACGGCTTCCAGGATGACGATGGGCCCGTCGACGAGGAAGCCGAAGTCGATCGCACCCAGGCTCATGAGGTCGCCGGTGACGCCGAAGAGGTGCATGCCGAAGAGGGCGAAGGCCATCGAGGCGGGGATCCCGAGCACGACGGCGAGCGCGCCGCGGAGCGTCCCCAGGAAGAGCGCCAGCACCACCGTCACGACCAGGGCGCCCTCGACGAGGTTGGTCATGACCGTCTTGAGGGTGCGGCCGACGAAGTCGGAGCGGTCGTAGATGGGCTCGATCTTCACGCCCGGCGGGAGCTGCTTCTGGATCTCGGATACCTTCTCGCGGACGGCGTGCACGACGTTGCGGCTGTTGGCGCCGCTGAGCATCATCGCGATGCCGGTGACCGCCTCGCCCTCCCCGTCGCGCGTGATGACGCCGTGCCGCAGCGCCGCCCCGATGCGCACGCTCGCGACGTGCCGCACGAGCAGCGGCGTACCGTCCGCGTCGGTACGAAGCACGACGTTGGCGATCTCCTCCTCGTTGTGGAGCAAGCCCACGCCGACCAGCGTGTACGACTCGTCGGGCCGGTCCAGGTAGCCGCCGCCGACGCTGACGTTGGCGTGCTCGATCGCGTCCGAGACGTCCTTCAGCGTCATGCCGTGGGCGTGAAGGCGCCCGCGATCGATGACGACCTGGTACTCCTTCAGGTCGCCGCCCATCGTGTTGACCTCGATGATGCCCGGCACGCTGCGGAGCGCGGGGACGATCTCCCAGTCGAGGATGGTGCGCAGCTGCGTCGGCGAGTGACTGTCGGAGCGCACGACGAACTGGTAGATCTCGCCGAGGCCGCCCGACACCGGCGACAGCTCCGGCCGGCCGGCGACCCGCGGCAGCGTCGGCTCGACGCCCCGGATGCGCTCGAGGACGATCTGCCGGCTCAGCCAGATGTCGGTGCCGTCCTTGAAGATGATCGTGACCGCCGACAGGCCCGCGCGAGAAACGGAGCGGAGCTCGACGAGGTTGGGCGTGCCGTTGAGGGCCGCCTCGATGGGGAAGCTGACGGTCCGCTCGACCTCGACCGGCGACAGGCCCGGCGCCTCGGTCAGCACCGAGACCTGCACGGTGGAGACGTCCGGGATGGCGTCGATGGGCAGCGCGCGGGCGGCGTACACCCCTGCGGCGAGCAGGAAAGCCAAGAGCGCGAGCATGACGGCGCGCAAGCGAAGTGAGCCCTCGACGATCCGGGCGAGCATCAGCGGAACACCTCCGACTTGAGGGCGAAGACGCCCTGCACGACGATCCGCTCGTCCTTCTCGACGCCCGAGGCGATGACGACGTGCGCGGCGTCGCGCGGGCCGAGCACGACCGTCCTCGGCTCGACCGACGTCTCGTCGTGCGCGACGAAGACGGTCGGCTTTCCGTCGATGCTCGTCACCGCGTCGAGCGGGACGATCAGGGCGGGGGCCGTCGCGCGGCCGGTGCGGATCCTGGCGAGGACGGACTGCCCTGGCCGCAGCGATCGGTCGGCGTTGTCCACCACCACGCGCACCGGCGCGCTTCGCGTGTCCAGATCGATGACGTCGCCGACGTGCGCGACCACCCCGTTCACGACGACGCTCTGGTTGATCTGCGGCGAGATCTCGACACTGTCGCCCTTGCGGATGTGCCCCACCTCGCGCTCGAAGACGTCGAGCTCGATCCAGACGCGCCGCAGGTCCGCCACGCGCGCGATGGTGGTCGTCGGCTCGACGGACTGTCCGCGCGCGACCTTCATCTCGATGACCTTGCCGCCGATGGGGGTCGTCAGCGTGAGCACGCCGATCGCTCCGCCCTGCGAGCCGCCGAGGGCCTTGAGCTTCTGCTCGGCGGCGACGAGCTCGGCTCGCGCCACCGCACCGGCGGCCTTCGCCAGCTCCGCCTCGCGCTGCGAAGCGGCGTGAGCCTCGTAGAGGTCTGCCTGGCGCTGCTCGTTCGTCGTCGCCGCCTCCGCGTGGGCCTTTGCGGAGAGCACCGCGGCCTGGGCGTTGCCGAGCTCCGCGCTCTCGAGCTCCGCGATGACCTCGCCCGCCTGGACGTCGTCCCCTTCGAACTTGAAGACGCCGCGCACGCGCCCCGAGATGCGCGAGCCGATCGCCGCGACGAGCTGCGGGTCGAAGGTCACGTTGCCGGTGACGCTCACCACCGGCGAGAGCGTGCCCTCGGCGCACGGCGCGAGCAGGATGTTGGAACGCTTCGCGAAGTCGGGCGAGTAGCGGAGCCATTTCCCCTCGAGCCGCGGGACGTCGCGCGTCTCGGGGACGGCGCGACTCTCGTGCACGACGATGCGTCTGTAGGCCACGACCGTGACGACGACGAAGAGCAGCAACACGCCAGCGGCGATGGCCACTGTGCGCCTCGAAAAACGTTGAACGGATGGAAGGCCGGCTGAACGGTCCATGCAGACTCCTGGCGACTCCTGGCGTGGTGAACGCAATTCGGACGCCATCGGTTGACGTCTCCTCCGAGCTCTCGCTTCGGCTCGAGCGTGCGGCAGTGACCGACCTTTCGCTCGAAGCGCGCGCATTGCGGCTCGAGCGTGCGCCGTAAAACGGCCGGCTCGAGCGTTAGGGCGCTGGTCAGCGCCCGCGACTCACGACGCCGCAGCGCGCGGCGGATGCTCGGGGATGGACGTGTGGGCTCGAGCGGGGCCGAGCGTGGTCTGCTCGGCCGGCTCGGGCGCCGCGTGCGCCTCGGGCGACAGCGCGTCGGCCGTCACGCCAATGGAGTGCTCCACGTCGTCGTCGCCGGTCGAGACGTCGTAGTCGTCTCCGTCGTCGTCGACGTCGTCGTCGCCGTCGTCGAGGCTGGCTGCGTGGTGTCCGTGCACGTGCGCTTGGGTACGAAGCTCATCGTGCGAGCACGCAGCGTGGTGCCGCTGGGTGTGCACCTCGTGCAGCGCGCGCGCTCCCAGGCTCGCGGTCGGCGCCACATCTTCCCGCTCCATGGACAGCAGCACGGACGCCGTGGCGAGCACGGCGAACAACGCGGCGAGAAGGGGCCAGACGGGTGAACGCACCTCCTCTAGAGGTGCGCGGCCGAGGCCGGGCTGTCAAGCTCCGTCGGGGCTGCCCACGGTGATGGTCGAGCCGTCGCAGGGAACGTTGAACGACCTCGCCTTGCCCTCGCCGACGACGATGGAGTGTCGACCGCAGGTCGTCTTGAGCGGCCCGGGGCCGATGCCGGCGAGGTGGCCGTCGACGAAGACGGCCTTGCCGGAGCCCGCGGCGAAGGTGCGGAGCGTCCCGGACCCGGTCGTCGCCGAGGTGGTCGTGCGAGTGTGAGCCTCATCCACCTTGTGCGCAACCGGCGGCGGCGCGGTCGTCGCCACGGCGGCGGCGTGGAGCTGCTGCGGCTGCGTGGTCGCCTGGGGCTCGGGCGCGGCGTGGGTGGTGGCGGCGGGGCTCGCGGTCGTCGTCGTGGTGTCGGCGGGGCTCGCGGTCGTGGTGGTGGTGGTGGTCGTCGTGTTCGTCTCCTCGGCGGCGACCTCCGAGGCGAGCTCGGTCGCTTGGTGCGCGCGATAGACGAAGTAGCCCACGCCGGCGCCGACCACGCTCAGGCCGAAGAGCCCGGTGAGGCCCGCCACGAGGACCCACGTCATCGCGTTGCTCTTCTTCTTGACCGCCGGGGCCGGCACGCTGGGCGCCATGGCGACGGGGGGGTACGAGAGCGGTTGATACTGCGTCGGCGCCACCGCCAAGGGAGCGGGCAAGAGGGGCGGGACGTCGGTCGATTTCATCGTGGCCGCGATGGCGGCCGGCTCGGTGACGGTCGCGGCGACCGCCGCGGGCGGAGCGGACGGCGTGGACGTGGGCTTCGGCATGATGCGCGTGCCGCCGACGTTCCAGAGCTCCATGTCCTCGTCGCTCAGATCGGCCAGCTCCTCGGGCTCGATCGGCGCGGGCTTCGCCACGGTGACCGCCGGCTCCTGACGCACCGGAGCGGGCGGAAGGATGGGCTTGCTCAGGGCGAGCAGCGGATCGACGCTCCTGGCGGCGGGACGAGGGGGCGGAGGGGGC
>DATIQP010000179.1:0-16372 GCA_035470765.1 Polyangiaceae bacterium
CGCGGTCGTCCTCGGGCGGAGCCGCCTGACGAAGAAGGGCATCGTCTTCGGCACGCCCCACTACATGTCCCCGGAGCAGGCGTCGGGCCACGCGGTCGATCACCGAAGCGACATCTACGCGCTCGGCATCGTCCTGTACGAGATGGTGACGGGGCGCGTGCCCTTCGAGGGCGACACGTACATGGGCGTGCTCACGCAGCACATGTACGCCGCGCCGACGCCGCCGACCAAGCTCTCTCCCAGGCTCGCTCGAGAGCTCGGGCCGCTCGAGCCGGTCATCCTGCGCGCGCTCGAGAAGGAGCCGGAAGCGCGCCACGCCACGATGGATGCCTTCGCCGGCGCCATCACCGAGGCCCTCGGCCGCGCCGCCGGTCCGACCCCCTCGTGGCCGGCTCCGCAGTCGCCGTCGCAGCGCGCGCCGCGCGGCATCGCGGACGAGCTGGAGCTGCCGTCCCTCGCCGAGCTGCGTGGCTCGGTCGAACGAGCCTCGTCGGCACCGCCGCCGCGGAGCAGGGCGGTGCGTCGCGCGGCGTGGCTAGGCGCGCTCGGCGCCCTCGTCGTCGGCTCCGCCGTGCTAGCCCTCTCGGCCCTCCGTCACACCCAAGTGGCTCCTGCGGAAACGGCCATCGTCGCCACGCCGCCTCCGCCTCCGTCTCCGTCTCAGGCCCCGATCCAGCCTCCAGCCCCGCCTGAGCCCTCCGCCCTTCCCAGCGCAACGGCAGCCCATCCCCCCCTGGTTCGCCGCCCCAAGCCCGCATCCAAGGCCCCAACCGCTCCCGGCCTGGGTCCGGACCCGTTCCTGACGGCCCACTGAGAAAATCCACGAATGCTTGACACCTTAGCGACCCCCCGACCATTCTTTTGCCCGTAAGCGCGTGGCCAAGCTCCAGCTCCTCCTCGTCGATGCCGATCCGCGCAGCGTGCGCGTGCTCGAGGTGAGCCTCAAGAAGGCTGGCTACTCGGTGACGACGGCGCAGGACGGCCTCGATGCGCTGTCGAAGTTGGAGCTGTCGACGCCGGATCTCGTCCTGAGCGACACTCGCCTGCCCAAGCTCGATGGCTACGCGCTCGTCCGGCGCCTCAAGGAGCGGCCCGAGTGGGCCACGATCCCGGTCGTCTTCCTCACCAGCCAGAAATCCATCGAGGACAAGATCCGCGGCCTGGAGCTCGGCGTCGAGGACTACCTCACCAAGCCCATCTTCGTGCGCGAGCTGCTGGCGCGCGTGAACCTGCTCATCACGCGGCGCACGCAGGAGTCGATCGCGACCACCCGCACGATGACAGGCCGCACGCGCTTCACGGGGTCGATCGCCGACATGGCCGTCGTCGACCTTTTGCAGACCTTCGAGGTCTCGCGCAAGAGCGGCATCCTGACGCTCCGCAACGGCGCCCACGCCTGCAACATTTACTTCCGCGACGGCAAGGTCGTCGACGCGGAGCTCGGCCCGCTGCGCGGCGAAGAGGCCATCTACCGCGCCCTCATCTGGAACGAGGCCCAGTTCGAGGTCGTCTTCTGCCCGGTGAAGAACGACGACATCATCAACACCTCCACGCAGGGCATCCTGATGGAGGGGATGCGGCGCGTCGACGAGTGGGGCCGCCTGCTGGAGCAGCTGCCGCCGCTCACCACCGTCTTCGAGGTCGATCACGAGCAGCTGCTCGAGCGCCTCAACGAGATCCCGGACGAGCTCAACGGGATCCTCAAGCTGTTCGACGGCAAGCGCCAGCTCATGCAGGTCGTCGACGAGTCGCCGTTCGAGGATCTCTCCACGCTCTCGACGATCTCGAAGCTCTACTTCGAGGAGCTGCTCGTCCCGAAGGCCCAGGAGGAGCCGGCGCAGGAGGAAGTCGTGCCGTCGTCCGACGGCGTCATGCGCGACAGCCTCAGGCCCCCCGCTGGCCACTCCTCGAGCGACGAGATGCTCGTCGTGCCGGCGGCGGAGACCACCGCGCCGCCGCCCGTGGTCGCCGCGGCCGAGCCCACGCCCGCCGCACCCGTGGTCGCGACCCGCACCCCCACGAAGAAGGCCGAAGAGCTCCCGATCCTCACCCAGGCGATGCCGGCTGCGGCGGTCCCCGCCGTCAAGCCCGCCGCCCTACAGGCGCCCGCGCACCATCCGCCTCCCGTTCCTCCGCCGGTGCCGAAATCGACCCCGAAGATCGTCGAGCTCGCCGAGACGGAGAAGCCGGGGGCGGTCGCCATGGCGGGTGAGCGCAAGTGGTCCAAGACGCTGCGCGAGTTCCCGAACGTGCCGGAGACCATTCGCCAGGGCGCTCACTTCGCGGAGGACGAAGACGACGCCGAAGAGGAGGAGCTGATCACCAAGCGCGAGGGTGCGCGCCCGCTCGTGGCCGCCGCTCCCGCACCCGCCCCTGCCGAGGAAGAGGAGGAAGAAGAGGAAGAGGAGGAGGAAGAAGAGGAAGGGGAGGAAGAAGAAGAGGAAGAAGGGGAAGGGGACGAAGAAGAAGAGGAAGAAGAGGAAAGGGACGAAGAAGAGGAAGAAGAAGAGGAAGAAGAGGAAGAAGAGGAGGAGATCCGCGCAGCGGACATCATCGACGAGCGCAAGCGCTCGACGATACCCGTGCAGCGCCTCCCGAAGCCGCCGCCCGCGCAAGACATCTCGCGCAGCGCTCCCACCGAGCCGCGCCGCATCGCGCAGAGCGGGCCGGAAGAGGAAGAGCCCTTCATCCCCACCTCGCCGCTCGGCCGTCGCATGGCCGCCGGCATCATCGCTTTCGTGCTCGTCACCGGCTTGGGCATCGCCGGCGTGAGCTGGTACTACCGCACCCGGACGCCGACTCCGGTCCCGAGCGCGACGCAGGCTGCGACGCGTGAGCCCGACATCCCCCCGCCGCCGCCGACCGTGACGGCCCCGCCGAGCGCCACCGTGGCGCCGGCCGACAGCAGCAGCATCGAGATCCTGGACGCGTCCTCGGCCGTCGAGGTTCCCCCTACGGCCACGGCGACCGCCACCGCTACCGAGACCGCCGCGGTTCCGACCGCGACGGTGACGGCCCCGCCCGCGACGGCGACGGCGACGGCTACCACGACGGCCACGGCGACGGCGGCGCCCCCGACGGGAGGCGGCTCGCTCGTGGCTCGGGCGCAGCGCGCGCTCGATCGCGGCCAGGCCGGTCTGGCGATCAGCCTCGCCCAGCAAGCGACGGCCGCCAACCCGGCCGATGCCGAGGCTTGGCTCACGCTAGGCGGCGCCTACGAGATGGCCGGAAACAAGGGCGCGGCGCGCAACGCGTTTCGCGAGTGCGCGGCAAAGGCCCAGGGCCAGCGCGTCGCCGAGTGCAAGGCCCTCATCGGCCAGTAGGCGGGGCCTCTCCTACCTGCGCACGCGCGGGTCGAGGAGGGCGTACGAGGCGTCGACGAGCAGGTTGGCGAGCACGATGCCCGCGCTCGAGACGATCACCGTGCCGAGGATGACCGGCCCGTCGCGGTCGAGCAGCGCCGTGACGCTGAGCGCGCCCAGGCCGGGCCACCGGAAGAGGGTCTCGGTCACGATTGCGCCGCCCACCAGCGCGCCGAGATCGAGGCCGACGAGCGTGACCAGCGGCACGAGCGCGTTGCGCAGGGCGTGCCGCAGCCACACTCGCACGACGCCGAGACCCTTCGCCCGCGCCGTGCGGACGTGGTCCTGCTTGACCGCGGTGATGAGCTCGTCGCGGACGACGCGCGTGTAGTACGCGGCGCCGTAGATCCCCAGCGTGAGGGCAGGGAGCACGAGCGACATCGCGTGCTCGACCAGATCGTCGCCGTAGCCGTCGAGGGGGAGCAGGTGCAGCTTGTAGGCGAGCACGAACTGGAGCAGCAGGCCGATGATGAACGTGGGAGCCGAGATGCCCACGAGGCTGGCCCCGACCGTGAAGTGATCGAGGGCGGTGTTGCGCTTCGCGGCTGCGATCAGGCCCGTGAGGACGCCCAGCAGCGTCTGGATGAGGACGGCCGCGACCGCGAGCAGCAAAGTCCGCGGGAGGCGCTCGGCGAGGATGGTGACGACGGGCCGGCGCTGCTGGTAGCTCTTGCCGAGGTCCACGTGCAGCGGCCCGAGGTTCGCGCACGATCCGTGCTCGGGGTCCTTCGGATCGACGTGGCTCGGCCCGACGTGCATCAGCCGGCGCATGAAGCGCCCGTACTGCACGAGCACGGGGCGATCGAGGCCGAGCTGCGCGCGGATGCGCTCGACGTCCTTGGGCCGGGCCTGCGGGCCGGCGACCATGCGCGCCGGATCGCTCGGCAGCACGTTGTTGATGAAGAACGTCACCGTGGTCGTCGCCCAGACGACGAAGATCGCCCACGCGATCCGCTTCAGCACGCGCTCGATCATCGCGTCACTCCAGCACCGCGAGGATGGACCCGAACAGGCCGCGCGGCGCGAGACGCACGCTCGCCCTCGCCGAGGACGTGCGGGCGGGCGGCTTGTCGAGCCACGCGTCGCGAACGTAGTTCGACCAGACGTTGTGCTGCGCCAGATCGCGCACGTACGGCTGGTGCACGCCGTAGTAGCGGTACAGGTACTCCATCGCCCAGGGCGCGTCGCCGCAGACGATGGCGTCGGCGTCGTCGTACAGCCGCTTGCGCACGGCGGGGTCGAGCTCCTTGCGAGCGCGTACGAGGATGTCGTCGAGCTTCGGGTTCGAGTAGAACGAGCCGTTGTTCGAGTCTTCGTCGTTGATGGCGGCGGTGGCGAAGATCGGCTCGAAGAAGTCGCTCGCGTCGGGGAAGTCCTGGCTCCAGCCGCTGTTCGTGATCGCCACCGTCCCGCGGCGCTTGCTCATGGCGAGGTAGGTCGGATAGCTCACCATCCGGATCTCGAGGCGCAGCCCGATGCGCGCGAGCTGCTGCTGGATCACCTGGGCCGTGTACTCGACCAGCCCCTGCTTGTAGGTGACGTAGACGATCGGCTTGGGCCATCCACCCGTTCCCGTGGCCGGATCGTACGGGTAGCCCGCGCGGCGCATGTGCTCGAGCGCGGCCGCGTAGTCGTACTTCTGTCCGGGGAACGACGGGTCGTCGCCGGAGAGCGTCGGCGGCAGGACGCGGTAGAGCGGCGTCAGCGCCGGCGGCTTCACCATGCGGATCTGCTCGCGGTCGATCGCGCACGCGACCGCGCGGCGTACCTCGACGTTGTCGAACGGAGCGATCTCCACGTTCAGCTCTTCGCCGCCGATGGAAGGCGCCGCGTCGTAGGCGCCCAGCGGCTTCCAGCGCGGGTCGCCCTGGTAGCGGAAGATGTCCGCCAGGAGCAGCTCGCGGTCGATGTCGAGATCGCCTCGCTCGAACTTGAACCGCTCGGTGCTCATGTTCATCCCGTACGTGTAGGTGAGCGCGTCGAAGTAGGGCTTGCCCGGCTGCCACCACCCATCGAAGCGCACGAGCCGCAGGCTGCGGCCGCGGTCCCACGCCTCCAGCTTGAACGGACCCGCGCCGCACGGCTGCCAGGTGTCGTCGTAGCGGTCGCCCGCGGAGGGGCACACCGGCCGGAGGTTCTGCATCGCGAACGCGGCGAGGAAGCTCGCGTCCGGCTCGCGCAGGTGGATGGCGACGACGCGCTCGCCCTCGACGACCACGCCCGCGAGGTGATCGGCGCGGCGCCCCTGGTAGTCGTCGAAGCCGACGATGCGATCGTAGAAGGCCGAGAACGTCGGCGGCGTATCCGGGTGCAGCGTGCGCTCGATCGAGCGCTTCACGTCCTGCGCCGTGACCGGGCTGCCGTCGTGGAAGCGGATGCCCTCGCGCAGGAAGAAGCGGTAGACGAGCCCGTCGTCGCTGCGCTCGAAGCGCTCGGCGAGGTCCGGCACGACGTGCCCTTGCTCGTCGAAGTCCACGAGCCCGGCGTACATGAGCTCGATCACCTCGCCCGTGAGCGTGTCTCCCGCGACGGCCGGATCGAGCGATTTGATGTCTCCGAACGAGGCGAGGTGCATCTCGCCGCCGCGCACCGGCACCGGCGACGAGCCGTGCGGCAGCGGGGCGGGCGGCGGCTCGCGACACCCGATCGCCGCAACGGCCAGGAGCGCGCCCATGGCGGCCTCAGTCTTCCTTCGGATCGAGCGCATCGCGCAGCCCCTCCCCGAGCAGGTTGAATCCGAGGACCGAGAGCAGGATCGACGCCGCCGGCGCCGCCAGCAGCCACGGCGCGCCGAGGTAGACCTCCTGGCCCTCGTAGAGCATGTGCCCCCAGGTCGGCGTGGGCGGGGCGATCCCGACGCCGAGGTAGCTCAGGACGCTCTCGGCCACGATCATGGAGGCCACCTGCGCCGTCGAGAGCACGATCACCGGGCCCGCCACGTTGGGCAGCACGTGCCTGAGCAGGATGCGAGGCACCGGCTGCCCGAGCGCGCGCGCCGCGCCGATGAAGTCCAGGCTCCGCACCTGCATGGTCTTGGCCCGCACCACGCGCGCGGTGCCGAGCCAGCTCGTGAGGCCGAGCGTCCAGAGGATCGTGCTCACGGTCGTGCGGTCGAAGGCGGCCGCGAGCGCCATCACCAGCAGCAAGAACGGGAACGAGAGGCCGACGTCCACCAGCCGCATCAGGGCCGAGTCGGCGTCGAGCCCCGGGCCGCTCGCGATCGCGCCGGGCTTGACGATCCACGCGAGCACCGCGGCGAGGGCGGCCACGGCCAGCGCCGCCGCGCCCGCGCGCGAGTGGCCGGCGACGACGAGCACGAACCCGACCAGCGCGCCGGCGATGCTCAGGTACGGGACCCGCACGCCCTCGGTGCCCTCGTAGTAGCCGGCCACGAGCCCCACCGCCGCGCCGATGACCGTCGAGATCAACGTCGAGCTGATCGCGATGACGAGCGAGAGCCGCGCGCCGTAGGCGAGCCGCACGTAGACGTCGCGGAAGATGCGGTCGGTCCCGAGCCAGTAGGTGGCGCTCGGGCCGACCGGCTCGCCGAGCGCCGTGGCGCCGCCGCGGAAGTCGCTCGCGTACGGATCGTGGTGCGACACCAGCGGCCCCACGAGCGCGAACACCACCAGCAGTCCCACGAGCAGGACGCCGATGCGCGCGCCGCGGTTCTTCCAGAAGCGCCGCCGGGCGCGCGGGTCCATCCACGCGGTCACGCGAAGAACTCCAGCGCGACGTCCGCGAAGCGCCCGGGCATCTCCTCGGCCGGGGAGTGGCCGCAGTCCAGTAGCGTGAGGCGTGCGCTCGGCATCGCGCGCGCGAGCTTGCGGCCGATCGCGGCCGGCGCGAGCACGTCCTTGTGACCCCAGACGACCAGCGACGGCGCCGAGACGCGCGACAGGCGCGCCTCGAGGGTGCGCGTGTCGAGCGTCGCCTCGAGGATGGCGAACGCGGCCTCGCGCGCCGCGGGCGAGCTGAAGTGATCGAAGAGCCGCTCCATCCGGTCCGTCGAAGGCCTCGCCGCGGCGAAGACGTGTTTCTCGAAGTGGCGCTGGAAGAAGCGGCGCCCGTACAGCTGCTTGAAGGTCAGCGCACCGAGCACCGGCAAGCCCATCGCCCGTGCACCCGCCATCGCGCGGCCGCCGAAGAGCGGCGGGCTGACGAGCAGCAGCCGCTGCACCATCGCCGGGTGCCGCTCGGCCAGCGCGAGGGCCACCGCCGCCCCGACGCCGTGCCCGCACACCGAGAGCGGGGCCGCGTCGAGCGCGCCCGCGACGTCCACCATCGCGTCGGCCAGCCGATCGAACGTGTAGTCGAAGCGGTTCGGCCGCGGCTTCTCGCTCTCGCCGAAGCCCGGCAGGTCCACGGAGAGCACGCGCAGCCGCTCGGACAGGAGCCCCGCGACGTCCGTCCACTCGTCGTAGTCCGACAGAAAATCGTGGATCAGCAGGACGGGCGGCCCGGCGCCTCGCTCGTGCACCCGCACGCGGACGTTGCGGCACGTCACATCGCGCGCCCGGGGGGCACCGTCGAGCTGCGGGGCGCCGTCTTGCGGCGCGACGCCTTCCATGGGGCGGGGAGGGTAGCGAAGGCGGGCCGCGATGCCGAGCACTTCGTCTGAATCGAACGGCCCCGCATCGCGTGCAGTCTGCAAGCACGCCCTCTCGCCCGGACCGCCGATTGTTTGCGCAATACACACATCCCGCGCACAATGGAATACACACGCGCCTTTTCCATCGGAAAAACAGCGGAGATCGGGCATTCAGGCCCGAAACGGCAGGAATGGTGTGACATTGATTGTCACACCATGGAGCCAACCGTGCAGAACCACTTCCATCGATGGACGAGGCAAAATAAACGGCGTCCATGGATTGACTCGAATCTTTTGAGTAGAATAGAGTCGCGAGCGTCTTGAGAAGCTGGCCGAAGCGCCGCCCGAAGTCCGGGCGGTTAGCCAGCCGATCGAGAGTCCGGCTCGCCGAGGGCAGCATGCACAGCGACCGGAAGGCCCGGAAGTCGAGGGCCCAGCAAGTGAACGACGAGGCCGAAGGCTCGACCGAGCCGGAAGGCCATCATGGGCGGCCAAACCCCCCAAGGGAGCGGCCAACGCGGTCCGTCATGGCCGATGTGTTCACTGACGACGAGCTGAGTCGCTTGGAGCGAGAGCACGCCGATGGTCTCACGTCGGAACAAATCGTCGACCTTTTCACGCGAAGGAACGTCAAGTTCACCGAGGCGACCCTTCGCAAGTACGTGCAGCTCGGCCTGCTCCCGAGAAGCCGTAGGGTCGCGATTGGCGGAGGGCAGCGAGGGTCGCAGGGAATGTATCCCGCGTCCGTCGTGCGGCGAATCCAGCGCCTCAAGGCGATGCTCGCCCATCACTCGATCGAAGAGATTCAGCGTGAATTCTTGTTCGTCCGTGGGGACCTCGAGGAGCTCGAAGGAGCGCTCGAGCGTGTTTTCTCCGCGCTCGCTGCCGCGGCTGGCCCGCCCGGCGAGACGCAGGAGCCCCTCTCCCGCGCCGTACTCAAAGAGCTTGGTGAAGCACGATCGCTCGCAGCGGACCTCATGGGGAAGCTGTCGAGCGTGGAGACGAGGCTGACGATGCGCGCGAGGCTGGCGAAGCAGACGCGCAAAGAAGCCGTGTAGCAGCGACCGTCGAGAGACGTCGCGTCGGTCCGATCGGACCGAGATGGATACGGCGATGTAATCGCGTGTGGGAGTGAGGCGACTCCCGGCGCGACGCGGGAGACGTCCATTCGGGACAATCCCATACGCGCCAAAGAAATGCGAAGCGGGAGGCAGCGATGGCGATCAACGAGGCGGTCTCAACGAGCGGCGTGGTGGATGACGCGGTCAGCGAGCCGCAGGCGGAGCCGCAGGTCGACGGCGCGCTGGCGCTCGCTCCTCAGGAGGATGGGGGCGCGGAGGAGACCGTCACGCGGGAGCAGCGCCGTTCGCGCCGCAAGCGCGACGTGCGCGCGCGCACCATCAGCGTCAAGCGAATGACCAAGCGCGAGCTCGAGGTCGGGCGGCTGCTCTACCCGGACGTCGAGGGTGTCGAGCGCCCCGTGAACCGCGCGGACTGCCAGGGCGGCGAGAGGCCGTGCCCGTTCGTCTCGTGCAAGCACCACCTGTATCTCGACGTCTCGGCGCGCACCGGCGCCATCAAGCTCAACTTCCCGGACCTCGAGGTCTGGGAGATGAACGAGACGTGCGCGCTCGACGTGGCGGACCGCGGCGGCGCGACGCTCGAAGAGGTCGGCGCCATCATGAACCTCACGCGGGAGCGCATCCGCCAGGTCGAAGTGAAGGGCCTCGCGAAGCTCCAGGCGCTGCGCGACATGGCCGCGCTTCGCGACTACGTGGACGAAGGCCCCGTCGGCAAGCGCCGCCTGCCGGTCCTCACGGCGGACGACGCCGAGGGGCCCGCGGCGAAGCCCGAAGACGACGAGGACGAGGACGACTTCGACGTCGACGCCTTCGCCGAAGCCGAGATCGTGGATTGAACCCTTCGAACGACTAGCTTTCCTTCTTCGAAATACGAACGCGGGTGCCCCGGTGCCCGCGTTTTCTTTTTTCGGCACGGGTGTACCCTCTTCGCATGCGCCCCGCTCGTCACGGCCTTTTCGCCGTGGCAGCCCTGCTCGCGCTGGGGGCTTGCCACGATCGTTACCAGGAGATGCAGGAGCAGGCCGCGGCCTCCGCGTCCGCCGCAGCGGCGGCGTCGGCGTCCGCGCTCGCTGCGGCGCTCGCCTCCGCGGCGGCCGCCCCGAAGCCCGCCAAGAAGCCGCCGGAATCGATCCGGGCGCAGCAGATCCTCATCGCGTACAAGGGCGCGCAGAAGGCGCCGAAGAAGGTCACGCGCACCAAGGAGGCGGCCCGCAGGCGCGCGGAAGAGGTGCGCGTGAAGGCAACGGACGCGGAGTTCGACTTCACCGAGCTGGCGCGGCAGTACTCCGACGACCCTTCCGGCCAGG
This sequence comes from Polyangiaceae bacterium, assembly GCA_035470765.1. Classification (GTDB taxonomy): domain Bacteria; phylum Myxococcota_A; class Polyangia; order Polyangiales; family Polyangiaceae; genus DASXHD01. Next base: position 10,343 of record DATIQP010000179.1, read on the forward strand.
ACCGCGAAGGGACGATGGGCACCATCACGCGCAACGACGTGATGAAGGAGATCGCCGATGCGGCGTTCGCCCTCGATGTCGATCAGGTGAGCGGGGTCGTGGAGACGCCGTTCGGCTTCCACGTCCTCAAGCGCAACCAGTGAGGGCCGCGCATTTTCGGTCCGGCCGCCGTGGGCCGCGGTGACCGTTGACGCCATGCGGCGGAGCCGGTACCCGTCCCCCGCAGATGCCCGTCAAAACCGCGCTGCTCTCCGTCTCCGACAAGACCAACCTCGTCGCCTTCGCCCGTGCGCTCGCCGAGAGGAAGATCACGATCCTCTCGAGCGGCGGCACCGCAAAGGCCCTCGCCGCCGAGGGCATCCCCGTCGAGACGGTGGAGAGCTACACCGGCTCGCCCGAGGTCATGGACGGCCGTGTCAAGACGCTCCACCCGCGCGTCCACGGCGGCATCCTCTCGCGAGGCGAGCGCGATCGCGGCGATCTCGAGCGGCTCGGCGCGCGCGAGATCGATCTCGTCGTCGTCAACCTCTACCCCTTCGAGAAGGTCGCGGCGAACCCGGGCTCGTCCCACGAGGACATCGTCGAGAACATCGACATCGGTGGACCCTCGATGGTCCGCTCGGCGGCCAAGAACCACGCGCGCGTCACGGTGGTGTGCGACCCGGCCGACTACGACCGCGTGCTCGCCGAGCTCCGGTCGAGCGGCGAGGTGAGCCAGGCGACGCGCGCCGAGCTCGCCGCCAAAGCCTTCGCCCACACCGCGGCGTACGACGCGGCCATCAGCGGCTACCTTTCGTCGCGCGCCGCCGACGGTTCGCGCGAAGAGTTCCCGAAGTACCTCACCCTGCCGTTCGAGAAGGCGTACGGCCTGCGCTACGGCGAGAACCCGCACCAGCGCGGAGCCTTCTACGTCGAGCGCAGCGCGCGGCCCGGATCGCTCGCGCGGGCGGAGAGCCTCGGGGCGGGCGGCAAGGAGCTTTCTTTCAATAATCTCGTGGACGTAGAAGCGGCCCTTGATGCGGTGCGTGAGTTTGAGAAGCCGGCCGCGGTCGTGGTGAAGCACACCAATCCGTGCGGCGTGGCGGTGGGGCCGGAGCTGGTGGGCGCATACCGAACGGCGCGCGAGGCGGACGCGCTGTCGGCGTTCGGCGGCATCGTGGCGCTCAACCGCGAAGTCGACGAGGCGACGGCGAAGGCGCTCGCCGAGACGTTCCTCGAGTGCGTCGTGGCGCCCGCCTTCTCGGCCGCGGCGCTCGAGGTCCTGCGGCAAAAGAAGAACCTTCGCCTGCTCGCGACCGGCGCGTGGCTGCCCGCCAATCACGAAGCGCTTCAATACAAGCGCGTGGGCGGCGGGCTCGTCGTCCAGACGCGCGACGCGAGCGGGGCAGGCGAGGTGACGGGCGGCAAGGTGGTGACCAAGCGCGCGCCGACCGCCGAGGAGCTCTTGAGCCTCGAGTTCGCATGGCGCGTCTGCAAGCACGTCAAGTCGAACGCCATCGTCCTCGCCAAGGGCGAAAAGACCGTGGGGGTCGGCGCAGGCCAGATGTCTCGCGTGGTTTCCGTGCAGATTGCATGTGAAAAAGCAGGCGACGCCGCGCGCGGCAGCGTCCTGGCCTCCGACGCGTTCTTTCCTTTCCCCGACGGCATCGAGGCTGCAGCGAAGAACGGCGTCGTGGCGGTGGCGCAGCCGGGCGGCAGCGTGAAGGACGCCGACGTCATCGCGGCCGCCGACGCGCTCGGCATCGCGATGGTGACGACCGGCGTCCGACACTTCCGACACTGACAAGCGGGGCGCTCACGCCCCCCACCGCTTCGCGAGCTCGAGCGTCCGAGCGTTCTCGGGCACGCGCTCGAGGAACGCCCGGCGCAGCGCCGGGTCGCGGATGCTTCCCGCGCGCTCGCCGATCTTCGCGGCCTCGCCGGCGACGACCGCCCGCGCCTGGGCGTGCTCGCCGCCGGCTTCGAGCGCCTCGGCCCAGGCCAGGCGCACGAGCCCTTCGCCCTCTTCCAGCTTGCCTCCGCGCTCCAGGAACTCGAAGGCCTCCGTCGCCGCGACGCGCGCCTCCGCCGTGCGGCCCTCGGCGAGCAGGACGCGGGAGAGCACGGCGAGGCTCAGCGCGTGCAGCGAGGGGATGGCCGCGAGCTTGCGGAGGGCGTCGCGGACCTCGGCCTCCGCCGCCGGGAGATCGCCCGCTTCGGCGAGCAAGCGTGAGGCGTAGACGCGCGAGATGGCCTCCATGGACCGATCGCCGAGCTTGCCGAACGCGCTCGCGGCCTCGAGGGTCAGCGCGATGCCCTCGGCGAGCGCGCCCTGGCGGCCGCGGGCGACGCCAAGGTTCTGCCGCGCCATCTCCATTCCGCGCAAGAAGCCGAGGCGCTTGGCCGCGGAGAGGGCGCCCGCGAGCTCGAGCGCCGCGGCGTCGTAGTCGCCCAGCTCGCTCAGCGCGTAGCCGGCGTTCGTCTGCGCGTTGAGCCGGAGCCGCAGATCGCCCGCCTCCTCGCACGCGCGACCCGACGCCAGGAAGGCGCGCAGCGCACCCTCCGTGTCGCCCCGCAGCAGGTCGTGGTAGCCGACGTAGGCCTGCTGCCACATGCGGACGGCGGGGTCGTCGAACGGGGCGACGGAGCCGGCGAGGGCCGCGGCGAGCTCGTGCTGACCGGCCTGCGTGAGGTTCGTGGCGGCGCGGAGCTGCGCCGACGCCGCGCGCGGCGAGTCGGCCGGCGACTCCAGCATGGCGCGGCCGACCTGCCCGGCGCGCTGGATGTCTCCCGCGCGCACCTCGGTCGCGACGAGCTCCGCCGCCGCCTCCCGCCACGGCGCCGAGCCGAAGGGCAGGTCCTCGAGGGCGAGCTCGCCCAGCTCCCGTGCGCGGGACACGGTCCCGCGAGAGAGCTCGCACTCGGCCTGGAGGCTGCGGAGCTCGCCCCGCAGCTCGCTCGAGGCCCCGCAGGCCACGCCTCGCGCGGCGCGCGCGGCGGCCGAGTCGAGGTCGCTCGCGCCCAGGGCCTGCCGCGCCGCACGCAGGAAATGGGCGGCCGCGCGCGCCTTGTCGTCGCCCTTCTCGTAGTGCTCGGCGAGGACGAAGCTGTCCTTCTCGCCCGCGCTCTCGAGGAACTCGGCGGCGAGGCGATGCCCGAGGACGCGGTCGGCGTCGGTGAGCATCGCGTAGGCGGCCTCGCGGACGAGCTCGTGGCGAAAGACGAGCTCGCGCTCGCCGGGGAAGCGCGGGTCCGGCGAGGCATCGACCAGCTCGTGCTCCGACAGCCGTTCGAGCGCGGCGTCGAGCTCGGGGGCCGCGAGCCGCGTGAGGGACGCCAGCCCCCCGCGCCAGAACGCGCGGCCGAAGATGCTCGCCGCGCGGAGCGCGAGGCGCTGCTCGGCGTCGAGCTGCTCGAGCCTCGCCTGCATCATCGCCAGGAGGCTCGGGGGCAGCTCGCCCGCGCGGCCCTCGGCCTCGGCGCGGATGAGCTCCTCGAGGAAGAGCGCGTTTCCCTCCGCGCGGTCGACGAGCTCGTTCGCGCGCTCCGGGCTCGCGGCGGGCAGCAGCCTTCGTACGAGCTCGAGGGCGGGCTTTCGCCCGAGCGAGCGCAGCGGCAACACGACGCGCGCCCGCTCTTCCCAGAGCTGCGGGAAGATCTCGTCGATCTCCGGGCGTGCGGTCGCGATGATCAGCAGCGGCGCGTCGGCGAGGTCTCGCAGCAAGCCGCCGACGAGCTTGATCGTCGGGATGTCGGCCCACTGCAGGTCCTCGAGCACGAGCACGACCGGCGCGCGGCGCGCCTCGGCCGCGACGAAGTCCTCGATGGCCCGGCGGATCTGATCGCCCATCAGCTGCGCGTCGCGGCGCGCCGCGCGGATCTGCGCGCTCTGGGCCTCGTCGAAGGGCGCGCCGAGCATCTCGCCGAGAAACCACGCCACGCGCTCGGCCTCGGCCCCGACGACGGCCGTTCGCGCGCGGATCGCCGCGCGCCGGGCCTCGAGCGAATCGCCCGCGCGCAGCGCGAAGATGCGCCTCATGGCCTCGCTCAGGATCCAGAGCGGCGCCCCGGCGCTCATCGCGTCTGCCCGGCCCGCCCACCATTCGCACGGCGCGCCGCGAGCGGCCAGGCGAGCGCCGAGCTCGTGGACCAGGCGCGACTTGCCGGCGCCGGCCGGGGCGGTGACCACGACGACGCGCGCCCCGGGCTCGCCCGCGCACTCCTCGAAGATGCCCTCGAGGGTGGCCAGCTCGCGGTCGCGCCCGACGCAGGGGACCGCCTGACCGAGCAGCGTCGGAACGGTTCCGGCGTCGGCTCGTTCGCCCCTGAGCACGCTGCCCTCGATGTCGAAGTGCGCGCCCAGCAGGCCTGCCGTCGCGTGATCGATGCGCAGCCCCTCGTCGGTCTGCGTCATCCGCAAGAGGCGCGTCGCGCGATCGATCGCCTCGCCGAGCGGCAGCTTCCCGCTCACGGCCGCGCGGCCCGTCGCGAGCGCGCACGGCCTGCCGGGCAACGCCTCCCGCAAGGCCAGGGCGCAGCGCGCCGCCTGGGCGGCCTGGTCCTTCGCGGGACCACGCTTCGCCAGCAACGCGAGGATCGAGCCGTCCACCAGGCGCTCGATGGTGGCGCCGAAGCGAGCGCCGATAGCGCGCAGGCGCTCGAGCTCGTCGTGCGCATCGCCCGCGGCGAGCGTCCGGTCGGCGACGCTCTCCCAGCTCTCGCCCACCAGCACGACGCTGCTCAGCGACAGCTCGTGCCCGCTCAGCGCGGACGAGGGCGGCGCGATGGCCATGTGGGAAGACGAGGACTCCGGCCCCGCGCCCGCGCCGCCGCGCGCGATCAGCTCCCCGAGGGCCGAGGCGACCGCGGCGCCGTCCGGCGGCCTTCCGTCCGGCTCCTTGGACAGCATGCGGCCCACGAGCTCCTCCACCTCGCGCGGCACCGCCGCGACCTCGCCGAGCCGCGGGGCCTCCTGCATGAGCACCTTCGCCAGCACCGCGATCATGTGCTCGCCCGAAAAGGCCGGAACGCCGGCGATGCACTCGAAGAGCACGCACCCGAGCGAGAAGACGTCCGCGCGCGCGTCGACGTCGTGCCGCCCGCGCGCCTGCTCGGGGGCCATGTAGCCGGGGGTGCCGATGGCGGCGCCCGTCCGCGTCAGGTGGGTGACGCGCGTCCGCGCGACGCCGAAATCGAGCAGCTTGGCCTCCTCGACCCGGCTTCCCGGGAGAAAGACGTTGCTCGGCTTGACGTCGCGGTGGACGAAGCCGCGGGCGTGGACGACCGCGAGGCCCTCGGCGACGCGTCGGGCGACGGCGAGGCTCTCGGCCAGCGAGAGGGGCCCGCGGGCCAGGCGCACGGCGAGGTCCTCCCCCTCGAGCCACTCCATCGCGACCCAGGTCTGGCCTCCGCTCTCGCCGTGCGCGACGTAGCGCACGATCGCCGGGTGCCGGAGCTCGGCCAGGAGGGAGACCTCGCGCTCGAAGCGCGGCAGCTCGTGGGGCAGCGTCACCTTCAGCGCCACCGCCTCGCCCGTCGCCCGGTCGTGGGCACGCCAGACGACGCCCATGCCGCCCTCGCCCGCGAGCCGCTGGATCTCGAAGCGGCCGGCCACGACGTCACCGGGCACCATCGGGCGATCGGACCCTTCGCGGCCACCGGGCTGCATCGGCCCATGGTGCCACAAACTTGGCCCACTTCGATAAGACGTGGCACCGCTCTCGGACCATGAGCGGAGGCCTTTCCGAGAGCTGCAGCGTGTGCGGTCGCACCTTCGAGGTGCAGTTCCGCTACCAGATGGAGGAGCGTTCGGTGGAGGGCGGCACCAGCTTCGCCTTCTTCTGCTCGCAGAAGTGCCACGCGGCGAGCCTGAGGGGCGACGACGGGGCGGTCGCCTGCGACGGCTGCGGCAAGCAGTTCAAGGTCGAGCTGGTCGCCCAGGTCATGCACGTGAAGGGCACCCGCCGCTACGCGTGCGACGAGGCGTGCCGGGCTCGGCTGATCGAGGAGTCGGAGGGCCGGAGTCTCGGACAGATGATGGCGGAGACGGAG
>DATIQP010000180.1:0-1704 GCA_035470765.1 Polyangiaceae bacterium
AGCTTCCGGCAACCTCCGTGAGGTGCCCGTAGACTGGGAGGCGCTGGAGGACGCGTTCGAGAACAACGCGCCCGAGGTGCACAGCTACCTTCATTTGGTCACAGGTGAGGTGCTCCGAGTGGTCGACGGCGTGGCCGATCCGCAGATGCACGTACGCATCGCCTCCGACCCGAATTATCTGCGCGTCGATCCGGTCAGCTCGCGCGAGCAGTACCGCTGGATGGAGCGCTACATCCCGATGGTGGAGGACCCGGAGCTGCGCAACAAGCTCACCATGGCCATCGACGGCAAGGGTGCCTTCCGCCGCTTCAAGGACGTGCTCATGGCGTTCGGGCCCGAGCGCGAGCGCTGGTTCACCTTCCGCAGCGAGCGGCTGCGCACGTTCATGGAAGCGTGGCTGACGGCGCACGCGATCCAGGCCATCCCGCGGCCCGCGTGGATCGAGCCCGGCGCCGAGGAGTCCCCCGAGAGCATCATGCCTCCTTCGGTCGCGCCCTCGATCGCGCCGTCCTCCCCGAGCCTCGGCCCGCCCGCGCCCGAGTCCGAAGGGGGGCCACGCTCGTCGGCCGGCCGCCGACGCAGCGCCGACGCCAGCCGCGCCCACCTCCGTGACCTCGCCGAGGGCCTCGGCCCGCGCGATCTCGACGTGCTCGTGTCGTTCGCCGAGTTCTTGAAGGCACGGCGCGCCGCGCGCGGCTTCGCGCACCACCACGAGCACATGCAGACCGAGCGTACCGACTCGCGCCGGCCCCCCGAGGCGCCGCAGAGCGCCGAGAGCGAGCCCGGCTCGTGACGCGGGCGTGGCCCAGGCGTCTCGCCACGCTGGTGGCCGCGCTCGGGCTCGCCGCCGGCTCCGCGCCGGCCCACGCACAACCGCCGTTCGCCACGGTGGACTCCATCGCCGTGCGCTACTTCGCGCCAGAGACCGGGGGCGCCGCGAGGCCTCGCTTCATCACGTCGCGCCAGGTGGCCTTCGAAGCGCGCCTGCTCTCGCTCGAGGAGGATCCACAGGGGACCACGCAGCCACGCCACGTCCGCGAGGCGATCGAGTCGCACATCGCCGATGACGTGCTGGCGTCGCTCCCCCTCGATCCGGAGCCTGATCCCTCGACGCTGCAGCGCGCCGGGGAGATCCTGCGGGCGGGCCTCGAGCAGCGCGCCTCCGGCAAGGCGGCGTTCGACCTGGCGGCGAAGCAAGACGGCATCGCGCCGGACGAGGTCGACGCGTTCATCCGGCGAGAGGCGCGGGCGGCCATTTACCTCGATCGCACCACACCCTTGTTGTCGTACACCGAAGACCAGCTCCGCGAGGCCTACCGGACGACGAGCCACCCGTTCCGCCAGCAGCGCTTCGACGAAGTCCGCGACGAGCTCGTGCGCTGGCTCGTGGTCGAGCGGTTCCGCGCGGCCGAGCAGGCCTACCTCCAGAACGCGCGCGCTCGTCTGACCATCTTCTACGGCGTCGGCATCTAGTTCTTGCGCCAGCCGCGCGCGGCCAGGCTCTCGGTGCGCATGCGCGGCGGCAGGTGGCCGACGTCGTTGTAGCGCACGACGCGCACCACGCCGCCAGGGACGAGCGTCCCGGCGCCGCTCTTGCGAGGCGCGCTCAGCACGCGAAACTCCGTGAGCCCGCAGTGCGTCGCGTCGAGGCGCGTCCAGAGCTTGCGCTCGATCCCGAGGGCGCAGCACACGAGGTAGCGGATC
>DATIQP010000181.1:0-2336 GCA_035470765.1 Polyangiaceae bacterium
GCAAATCCAGAAACCCCTCGCTGTACAAGAAGTCGTACGTCGCCTCGCAGATCAGCTCGCACACGTCGCTGTAGATGTGCGGGTCCGCCACGAAGCGCAGCGTCTCGACACGGAACTTCCCCTCGCTCGCGTGAACGCGCCTGAGCATGCCGTCGGCCGCGAAGGGCACGAGCCGCTGCAAGAAGCGCCGCTCGAACGCCTGGCGGAAGCGCCCGAACGACTCGGCGGGGACCTTGTAGCCGCCGCGCATCGCCGCGTCGGCGAGCCTGGCCTCCTTGACGACCTCCCACGCGAGCTCGCCCACCACGGGCGGAAGCTCCTGGGTGAAGAACAACGACAGGACCTCGTTGAGGATGCGCACGAGCGCGTTGAGCTCCGGCGTCGTGCGCCCGAGGAAGTCGGTGCGCAGCTCCTTGACCCAGTTCGAGAGCGACTCGCGCGCCTCCTCCTTCACATCGGGCGACGCGTAGTCGAACGCGTCGAGCTGGCCGAGCAGCACCGCCTCGTTGCGCGAGAGCACGTGGTAGAGCGCCTGCTCCGCGAAGCGCATCGTCTTCTGCTCGTTCGCCGAGCCGCGGATCTTGTCGTGGAGCTCGCTCTCGAAGAACAGCCGCGCGAAGCGCTTGGACGCCTCGCCCAGCTTGCGCTGCACGACGCTGGCGACGCGGTCGGGCGCGAAGAGCTTGGAGAGCATCCCTTTGAGCGAGCCGATCAGATCGATCTCCACCTGCGACCGGTCCTGAGGAGAGGCAGCGGGGCCGGCCGCGCGCTGGAGCATCTTGAGCTCCGCGATGACCTGCGCGGTCACCGCGTCGAGCTCGGGGCTCGTCTCGAGCTCGCCCTTGTAGTGGACGATCCGCGCCTGGAGCTGCTCGTCGCGGAGCTGCATGGCGATCTGCGCCAGCGACATCTTGGCGCTCGTCGACATCTTGCCCTCGGCGGAGGGTGTGGGGAGCGCGGAGGACGGCGGCTGCTTTTCCATGGGAAGCGGTCATCATCGCCCCCGCCCTGGGGCCGATCAAGCGGACCGCGTGGACGGGCCGAATAATTTGCCCATCCCCGCTCGGTGGAGCACGCTCCCATGACGGAGCGTCCCAGGTGGAAGGTTTGGCCACCACCGGACGTTGAGTCCTCAAGGAGTCCACGGATCATGAATGCGGTATTGAAGCAGCTCACCTTCGCCGGGATTTTGGTCGCCGCAGCAAGCGCCGTCGGTTGCGGGGGCGAGACCCCCAAGCCCGTCGCGCCCACTCCGCCGCCGCCGGCGGTCAAGCCGCAGCCACCCGTCGCGAAGACGGCGCCCGCCGAGGTGGAGGGCACGCCGCAGCCGGTGAGCCCGAACGTGAGCATCGACTCCGAGATCATGCGGCTGTGCAACATCCACGTCGACGCGAACCTGGCCCAGCCCGGCGCGCCGCGCTTCGACTTCGACCAGTCGACCCTGACCGACCAGGACAAGTCGGTGCTCGATCAGGTCGCGACGTGCATGATGAAGGGCCCGCTCGCCGGCCGTCACGTGAAGCTCGTCGGCCGCGCCGATCCGCGCGGTACCAGCGAGTACAACTTCGTGCTCGGCGGCAGCCGCGCGCACACGGTGAGCCACTACCTCGAACAGCAGGGCGTCGAGTCGCCGCGGCTCGACGAGACCTCGCGCGGCTCGCTCGACGCGACGGGCACGGACGAGGACAGCTGGCGCAACGACCGCCGCGTCGACATCGTCCTCGGGAGCTGAGACTCACTGCCGCACGCTCGAGCCGCAGGCGAGAGTTCGGAGTGAACCGTGGACTAGAACGCTCCGCGCCTGAAGTCCGCGATCGCCTGCCGGACCTCGGCCTCGCTGTTCATCACGAAGGGGCCGTAGCGCGCCACGGGCTCGTGCAGCGGCACGCCGCCGAGCAGCAGCAGGCGCCCCGCCGAACCGGACTCCCGGGGGCGCGCGAGGCGGACGGCGTCGCCGCCTCCCAGGATCGCGAGCTGGCCCTCGTCGAGCCGCGTGCCCTCGCCGACGGTCGCGCCGCCCTCGAAGACGTACGCGTAGACGTCGAAGTCGCGAGGCACGGGCACGTCGACGCTGGCGCCCGGTTCGAGCGTCCAGTCAAAAAGCAGGATGGGGGTGCGCGTCTCGATCACGGCGCGCGCACCGAGCGCCTCGCCCGCGATGACGCGGACGCTCGCGAGCGCGTCGTCGGTCCGCGCGCTGGGGAGGCGCTCCTTGGGGATCTCCTGGTAGTGCGCCGGCACCATCTTGTCGCGCGCGGGCAGGTTCACCCAGATCTGGAAGCCGTGCAGGCGGCCGCCCTCGCGCATGATGCGCTCGCTCGGAAGCTCCGAGTGGA
>DATIQP010000182.1:0-17110 GCA_035470765.1 Polyangiaceae bacterium
ACGTCGGCGCACGTGTGCCGCCCCACCGTCGCGTACGCCCCCGGCTCGGCAGGCAGGTCGAGCGACCCCATCTCGCTGCGCGCGCCGTCGCCCGCGTACGACCACATCAATCGAAAGCCGCGCTCGACGACGGGCCGCCGCAGCTCCGCCGCGCGCCGCGCCCCGTCCTCGGCCCGAGCCATCGCCTCCGCGTCGAGCTCCGCCCTCGGAACCGGCAGCGCCGTCTTTGCGTTGCGGTCGGGCCGGACCGTGGGCGGCGGCGGATCGTACACAGGAGATCGCTAGCACACTGCCCCCCACCCCGCCCCATCTCCGTCTCCGCCTCCCACCCTCCACGTTGCCGCCTCTCCGACCTGCGCTTAAGCTCAAGCGCATGCTTCCCCGCCGAAGGCTCACCGGCCTCTTCCTCGCAGGCAGCGCCGCCCTCGCGCTCGCCCCGCTGCAAGCCGCCGCCGACGACGCCGCCCCGTGCAACGCCTGGGAGCTCGACTACGACCTCGCCGCCAACGTGCAGATCAGCGACACGATGATGGGCGCCGGCGACGGCGTCTACCACATCGGTCCCGGCACGATGAAGCTCCGCTTCGAGAACCAGAACGGCCAACCGGGCGGCGCAGTGAAGATGATTGGCTACGACATGAAGGACAGCTTCACCGTCGACGCCACCCGTATCCTCGGCGGGACCAAGGTCAACAACGAGACGCGCACCACCGTCACCTACAACGTCTGCGGCGTCGCCGCCGAGGGCACCCTTCGCGATCGCGTCGTGCGCTGGTCGACGCTCGTCAACGGCATGCACACCGACGGCAAGGTCACGTGCGAGGGCTCGTTCTGCGGGCGCTTCGGCGCGCCGCCGCGCGGCACGAGCGACGTCCACACGGCGGCGCACCCGGTCGTCTTCAAGCCGCTCGAGCTCTCCGCGGATCTCAAGACCTTCACGATGGGCTGGTCGGTGACGGCGAAGAGCAGCACCCCCAGCCAGACCTCGAGGATCGCGATCGCGGGCCGCGAGACGCGCCGCGCGTGCGTCGCGGTCAAGCCGTGCCCCTGAGGGCTGCCGGCAGGCCGCTGGCTCAGCCCGCCAGCTCGCGCAGCGCCTCGATGCCGCTCTTGCGCTCGCCGCGCGCGATGCTCCACACCATCTCGCGGGCGCGATCGTTGACGGGCGTCGGCACGCCGAGCGCGCGCCCCCGATCGCACACCTCGCCGTTGAGGAAGTCGACCGCAGGGGTGCGGCCGCGCTCGATCGCCGCGAGCATGGAGCTTCGCATGCGCCGGTAGCGGAAGCCGACCGCGAGGAGCATCGCGTGCTTGGCGACGAGGCTCGGCGAGCCGGCCGCGGCGCGTTCGGCCTCGGTGAGGGCCATCCAGTCGAGGTCGATCGTCCCCGAGACCTTTTCCATGCGCACGCCGCATTTGCGTGCAACATGCACGCACTCGGTCATGATCTCGAGCGCGGCGCGCCGCACGAAGCGGAGCTGCATGATGGCGCCCAGGCGGTCGCCGCCGATCGTGCCGAGCGACGAGATGGCGGCGTTGATGGCCAGCTTGCTCCAGCGCTTGCCGGCCAGGTTGTTCGTGACCTCGACCGGGCCGATGGCCTCGAGCGCGCGCGCGAGCTCGTCCAGCTTGGGGTGCGCCTGGCCGTCGAGCATGCCGAGCGCAAAGCCGCCCGCCGCGGTCCGCTCGTAGACGCCCGGCTCCGGCATCGCGGCGCCCCAAGCCACGACCGCGCCGACGGTGCGCTCCGCGCCCGCGATGGCGCCGACCCGCGCCTCGCACAGCCCGTTCTGCAGGCAGACCATCACCCCGTCCGGGGCGAGCGCCGGGAGGGCCGTGCGCGCCGCCGCCTCCACCTGGGGCGGCTGTGTGCAGAGCAGGACGGCGTCGAACGATTCGCCCTCGGGGAGCGTGCCGACCACGCGCCCCTTCACCGACCTCGCGGGGCCATCGCCGCGGACCTGCAGGCCGTTGCGCGCCACCGCGTCCGCGATGGAGAGGTTCGTCGTGAGCGCCGTGACGTCGCACCCGCTCTCGGTGAGCACCGCCGTCGCGACGCCGCCGATGCCGCCGCACCCCATCACGAGGAAACGCATGCGCTCAAATAGCCCATCTGGGTGGCCATTTCCAGGTCTGGCAAACGCGCTTGACGTCTCGAGTGAGGGCGTCCAAGGTGCGGGCAAATCGATGCGCCCGTTCGCCTACGCCCTGCTCGCCGTCGTGCTCGCCGCTTGCTCCAAAGACGAGGCGAAGCCGCAACAGTCGCCCGCCCCGTCGGCCGAGCCGATCCCGAGCGACCTGGTCTACAACTCCGTCTTCGACGACAAGGGAAACGCCCCGCCGCAGGTCGTCGTCGCCGCGACCGACGCGGGGACCGACGGCGGCACGCGCGTCGTGTCGGGCTCCACGGCCAAGCTGCTCGATCCGGGACAGGACCCCAAGGCGCCCCTCGTCTACTCGTACGTCGACAAGCCGCGCACCGTCACGGCGACCGTGAAGATGTCGGCCGCAGGCCAGGAGCAGCCGCCGTTTCGCTTCACGTTCACGGCGCGGCCTCGCCCGAAGCTCGGCCTGGCGAGCGACGCGCACGTCGAGGTCCGCGTGACGAAGATGGAGATGGACCTCGGCCCCAACCCGCCGCCTCAGCTCGCCGCGCAGAAGGGCGCGCTCGAGAAGGGATTCGTCGGCGTTGGGGCGTCGTTCGACGCCACCAGCCACGGCGACATCGACAACCTCGACTTCGAGAGCGACAAGGCGACGCAGGGCGTCGGCGAGCTCGTCGTCGTCTTCCAGCCCGCCCTGGAGCTGCTCGTCATCCCCCTCCCCGACGAGGCCGTCGGCATCGGCGCGAAGTGGGTCAAGACGAACAACAAGCGCACCGAGGACGGCCAGGGCGCGTCCACGACCACGATGACGCTGCTCGCGCGCGACGCTCAGACGGCGACCATCAAGGTCGAAGCGCAGAGCTCCGTGCAGCAGAACATCAACGACCCCCGCGCGCCCAAGGGCGCGTCGATCTCCCGCTCCACGAAGGGGAGCTACACGGTGGTCGTCCGCTTCGACGGCGTCGCGCAGAAGGTCACCGGCTCGAGCGACAACGCGCTCACGCAGAAGGCCCCCGGCCAGCCGGACCAGTCGCAGACGGCGAAGATCAGCCAAGACCTCGAGAGCAAGTGACCGCGGCGGGGCGGTGGTGATCAGCCTGCGGTAGCCTGCTGGCGCAGCCGCCGCTTCTTGCCCTTCTTGCCGAGCTTCTGCACGAGCGCGTCGACCGCGCGGAAGAGCTCCTCGTTGCCGTTCTGCTTGTGCTTCGCGATCCGCGCGGCGTAGCGATCGCGCTCGTTCAAGAACAAGCGAAGCAGCTGCGGGTCGATTTCCGCGGCGGCGAGCCCATAGCCGAGCTCCTCGAGGTACCGCGCGTTCATCACCTGCTCGAACTGGTTCTTGACCGGGACGCTGAAGATCGGCTTGCCGAGGTAGAGCGCCTCCCCGATGAGCGAGAGCCCGCCGTTGCACACGACCGCCTTGGCCGTCGCGAGGTCGTGCACGAACCCCTCCTCGCTGAAGTCCTTCACCAGGCAGTTGCCGAAGCGCTCGGCCGACGGTGGCCCGCTCTTCTTTTGGCTCTTCTTCTTCTGATCGTTGCGCTTCAGGCCGTAGACGACGAAGCGGTGCTCGCGCAGCTCCGCGAGCGCCGGCAGCAGCGCGGCGTCGCTGGCGGACGTCTGGTACACGAGCACGTGCTCGCCGACGCTCGCCCGCGGCTTGGCCTCGAGGATCGCCCGCCGCAGGATCGGCGGCACCAGCGTGGTGTCGTCACGGAACTTCTTGCGGATCGGCGGGTAGAAGAACGTCGTGATGACGTAGTGGTCGCACCCAGGCAGCTTGGCGCGCACGAACGCCTTGGTCATCTGGTAGTCGACCTTGACGCCCTTCTTGATCGCCGCGTCGTGCTTGCAGCGGCTGATGATCTGCTGGTTGTCGATGGAGATGATCGGAAGGCCGTGGCGCTTGGCGAACAGGTACGCGAACGAGTCGAAGTCGCTGATGACCAGATCCGGCTCGTAGCCGACGACGTCGTCGTAGTACTTGGCGATGTTCTCTCCGACGATGCTCGGCGCCGCCACGAGGTTCTTGGCCAGGGTGCCGTCACGGTCCATCCGGTTGTCCACGTAGCGGATGGTGAGGCCCTTGATCTCGACCACGTCGGGGAAGCTCTTCGCCAGGAAGCCGTGCGCGCGGCCGCTGACGACGATCTTCACTTCGTGCCCGCGTTCGACGAGGTGCTCGCACGTCACCTTGCTCCGCGTGGCGTGCCCCATCCCTTCGCCGACGACTCCGTAGAGGATCCGCATGGCGCGAGCGTATCAGGTCACCGTGCCCCTCGGGCCGTCGGCCCCTCAGGGCGCGCAGTAGTCAGGCCTCGCCCTCACGCGCCTCCCGCACGCGGAACGCGAACGGCAGAGGCCGAGCCTCGTCGCTGGTGAGCAGCAGCGCGAGCAGATCCGTCGTCGTCACGAGGCCGACGAGCTTGTCGCCGGCGGACATCACCGGCACCGCGTCGATCTTCCGCTCGATCATCGTCTTGACCAGCTCGGTCACCGGCGTCGACGGCTCGCAGATCATCGGCGCGGGGGTCATCGCCTCGCCGACGAGCTTGTCGGGGACCTCCGGCTCGTAGCCCTCGCCCGGCGTCGCGTGCAAGAGCACGTCGCGGTCGGAGAGGATGCCGAGCAACACGCCGCCGCGCACGACGGGCAGGTGGCGGATGTGCTCGCGCCGCATGATCGCCCAAGCCGTCTTCAGCGACAGCTCGGGCAGGACCACGGTCACGTCTCGAGTCATGGGAGTGGATGCGCGCATGATGCGGATCGAGTCGCAACCTCCGTGCCACGAGAAAAGAAACCGGCGACCCATGGAAAGGAAAAACCGCAAAGCCGCAGAGGTGAGTCCGCGGCTTTGCGGTTCGTCTTTCGGCAGCTCGAGGGCGAGGCCCTCGAACGAGCTCAGTAGCGGTAGTGGTCGGGCTTGAACGGACCCTCGGGCGCGATGCCGAGGTACTCCGCCTGCTTCGGCGTCAGCTTGGTGAGCTTCACGCCGAGCTTGCCAATGTGCAGCGCCGCGACCTTCTCGTCGAGCTTCTTCGGCAGCATGTGGACGCCGAGCGGGAACTTCTCCGTCCAGAGCGCGATCTGCGCGAGGACCTGGTTGGTGAAGCTCGAGCTCATCACGAACGACGGGTGGCCGTTGGCGCAGCCGAGGTTCACGAGGCGCCCGCGCGCGAGGAGGATGATGCGGCGGCCGTTCGACATCGTGAACTGGTCGACCTGCGGCTTGATGTTCACTTCCGCCTTGGCGTTCTTCTCCATCCACGCCACGTCGATCTCGCAGTCGAAGTGGCCGATGTTGCAGACGATGACGTTGTCCTTCATCGCCATGATGTGCTCGCCGCGGACGATGTCGAGGCAGCCCGTCGCCGTCACGACGATGTCCGCCTGCGGGGCGGCGTCTTCCATCGTCGTCACCTCGTAGCCCTCCATCGCGGCTTGGAGCGCGATGATCGGGTCGATCTCGGTCACGATGACGCGCGCGCCGTAACCACGCAGCGATTGCGCGCAGCCCTTGCCCACGTCGCCGTAGCCCGCGACGACCGCCACCTTGCCCGCGAACATGACGCCCGTCGCGCGCTTGATGCCGTCGGCGAGCGACTCGCGGCAGCCGTAGAGGTTGTCGAACTTCGACTTGGTGACCGAGTCGTTGACGTTGATGGCCGGCACCTTGAGCTTGCCGTTCTTGAACATCTCGTAGAGGCGGTGGACGCCCGTGGTCGTCTCTTCCGAGATGCCGCGGATGCCGTCGGGGCCCGTGAAGAGCTCGGGGTGCTTCTCGTGGGCGATGATCGTGAGATCGCCGCCGTCGTCGAGGATCATGTTCGGGCCCTTGCCGCTCGGGAAGGCCTTGAGCTGCATCTCGATGCAGTCGTTGTATTCCTGCTCGGTCTCGCCCTTCCACGCGAACACCGGGACGCCCGTCTTGGCGATCGCGGCGGCCGCTTGGTCCTGCGTCGAGAAGATGTTGCACGACGTCCAGGTCACTTCGGCGCCGAGGGCGGTCAGCGTCTCGATGAGGACGGCCGTCTGCGTGGTCATGTGGAGGCAGCCCGCGATGCGCGCGCCCTTGAGGGGCTTCTTGCTGCCGTACTCGGCGCGGAGCGCCATGAGGCCGGGCATCTCCGTCTCGGCGATCGCGATCTCCTTGCGACCCCAATCGGCGAGAGAAATGTCGGCGACCTTGTATTTGCCGGGAACGAACGATGAACCATCTGCTGCTGCCATGGGATCCTCTTTTTGGGGAGAGAGAGAAAAAAGACGGGTGAAGAAGGGGAACGGGAACGGGAGTTGGAATTGGAGTCAGCGGGGGCGGCGGCGGGGGGCGGGCGCTGCGTGAGCGACCATCATTTGCCACGGGAGGTGGGCGTCGGGGCCGGAGGTGACGAGCCGCGAAGGGATGGCCGAAATCTGGGCGTCTTGCAAGCCCGCCCCGCGGGCGAGCTTCTTGAGCTCGTCGGCCGAGAAACCGAGCCATAGGTCGGCCTGCTCGCGCATGCGCTCGTCGTCATGGTGGCCGTAGTCGAGGACGATCAGCGCGCCGCCCGGGCGACACAGGTCGGCGAGCTTGCCGAGGACGGTGCCCGGCTTGGGTGCGTGGTGCAGGAGCCGCACGGCGAAGACGGCGTCGGCCTTTCCCGCCGTGGCCTTGAGGACCTCGGGGCCGTCGAGCTCGCCGCGGACGAGGGTGACGTTCGACAGGCCGCGGTGCTTGACGCGCGCGCGCGCCATCGCGAGCTGCGTCTCGGAGCGGTCGACGGCGATCACGCGCTCGAAGACCGGCGAGAGCACCTCGAGCATGCTCCCGTCGCCGGTGCCCGCGTCGATGGCGAGCGCCCGGTCCGGGATCAGCGGCGCGAGCGCGGCGAGGTACGCCCCGAGCTCGCCGGTGGGCGCCGCGGGCTCGCGTTTGCGAGCGGTGTCGAAGAACTCCCGGGCGATCACGTCGCGCGCCCGGATCACCTCGCCGAGACGCTTGAGGCTGCCGTCCGCCTCGCAGAGCGCCCGCCCGCTCGCGAGCGCGTCCTTGACCACGAGGTCCCCGTCGTCCCGCAGGCTCACGAGCGCCTTCGTCCCCTCGCGCCGGAGCGCCACGAGCCCCGCCTGCTTGAGCGCCGCCACGTGCCGCGACACGTTCGGCTGGCTCTCCCCGAGCACCTCGGCGAGCTCACCGATCGACAGCTCCTCCTCCGACGCGAGCGCCAGGAGGCGCAGCCGCATCGGCTCGGCGAGCAGCCGGTAGAGCTCCCAGCGCTGCGGAACGGATTCGAGCATCTCCATACATATATACATTCATAGTCATAAACGCAATCATGCTCCGGCTCCGGCTCCGCCTCTGCTAGACCCCTCCTCGTGGACGAGCGCTTCGCCTTCGGCAAGAACTGGCGCCGCCTGCACATCGACGACCAGCGCATCGACGAAGCCCAGCGCGGCCTCGCCAGGCTCCTCGGCCCCGACCTCGGCGGCCTCAGCTTCCTCGACGTGGGCTCCGGAAGCGGCCTCATGTCGCTCGCCGCGCTCCGCCAGGGCGCCGCGCGCGTCGTCAGCTTCGACCTCGACGCCGAATCGGTCCAGTGCACCGACGCCCTTCGCCGCAGGTGCGCGTCCGACGCGCCATGGCAGGTCCTTCGCGGCTCGGCCCTCGACGCGGCCTTTCTCGCCTCCCTCGGGACGTTCGACGTCGTCTACGCGTGGGGCGCGCTCCACCACACGGGCGACCTCTGGCGCGCCACAGGCCTCGTGGCGCGCAACGTCGGACCGCGCGGTCGCCTCGCCCTCGCCATCTACAACCGCGTGCGCGGCCACCTGGGCACGCTCGATTCGCGCTCCTGGCACGCCATCAAGCGCGCCTACGCCCGCGGCGGCCCCGCGCGACGAGGCGCCATGCTCGCGGCCTACGTGGCGTGGCGCTCCGCCGTCGCCCTCACCAAGCTCGAGCACCCGCTCTCGGAGATGCGCGAGCGCAAGGCGCGGGGCATGGATTATTTCGTCGACGCGCGCGACTGGCTCGGCGGCTTCCCCTACGAGTACGCCAGCGCTCGGGAGGTGGTCGACTTCGTGGCGGCGCACGGCCTCTTCCCCGAGCGGGTCTTCGAGGTGTCCCCGGACGGCTGGGGCTGCAACGAGCTGGTGTTTCGCGCAGGCGACAATCTTTTACACCCCCTGGACGGCCGCTCGGGGTAGACACAAGCGTTTCGATGGCAACACCGGCGGGTCACATTCCAGAAGGGTCCGCGGCCGAGCGCCCGACCCCTTCGGTCCCCGGCCAGAGCGGGGCGCACCGGGCCCCGCGCCGCGACGAGGGCGCCGAGCGTCCGTCTCGCGCACAGCTGCGAAAGCGCCTCATCGCGCGCTCCATCGGCGTCGCGCTGCTGCTGCTCGCGCCCGGCGTGACGATCTTCGCCCTCGACTTCGGCCACCGCCACGACCAGATCGTGCACTTTACACGCAAAGAGACGGCGCTCTACGTCTGGTGGGCGTTCTGCGGGGCCGCGCTCTGGGGCGGCCTGGTCTACCTCTCGATGGCGCGGCGGACGTGGCTCAAGTGGTGGGGCCGCCTGCTGCTCGTCGCGGGGGCGGCGCTCGCCGTCGGCGGCCAGGCGTACATCTTCTCGCGCTACGGGGCCTACCTCGACCACCGCGCGGCGCTCGTCGGCACCTCGATGATGCCCAGCGTCGGCCAGCAGCTCTGGATGGACCGCTGGGGCTTTGCACGAGCCCTGTTGCCGCCGCTGGCGTTCGCGTGCGCCGTGCCCTTCGTGGGGCGCTTCCTCGCGCGCGCGCGCCGGAGCGACGCGTTCTTCGCGCTCGATTTGTCGACCTTCGCCATCGTCGTCTCGCTCTTCGGCAACGTCGGCGACGACGAGGCCGCCCCGCCCGACGTGCTCTACCTCTCGGCGATGGGCCAGCTCACGCGCGCGCACTGGGACCACAACGAGACCGTCGAGCGCATCCACCCCGGCCCGCGCACGCCCATCCCGGTGCCGCCGCTCGTGGCCCACCAGGCGGCCCCGCGCAACGTCCTCTTCGTGATCACGGAGTCGGTGCGCGCGCAGTCGGTGTGCGTGGCCTACGATCCCAAGTGCAAGTGGACGCCGTTCTCGAACGCGCTCTTGCCCGACCGCCTTGCCCTCACACAGATGCGCGCGCTCGACTCCACGACGGCGATCTCGCTCGCGATCATGTGGGGAGGGCTCGCGCCGACGTCTCCGCGCGCCGCGCTCCACTCCGCGCCCCTGCTCTGGGAGTACGCCAAGGCGGCAGGCTTCCACACCGCCTACTGGACGTCGCAGAACCTCTTGTTCGGCAACTCCGGCACGTGGATCGCGTCGGTGCCGCTCGACCGCACCGTCAACGCGACGCAGATCGAGCGCGACGCGACGATGGAGATCGGCGCCGACGACGGCAAGCTGGTCGACTACGTCATCGACGACATGGGCCAGGTCCCCGAGCCGTTCATGGCGGTCGTGCACCTGTCGAACACGCACTTCCCCTACAAGATCGACCCTCGCTACTCGCCGTTCGAGCCCGAGGACGAGGCGACCGGCCCCGGCTACGAGAACGAGATCAAGAACCGCTACCAGGACTCGATCTACCTGCAGGACATGGCCGTCGCGAAGCTGGTCCGCGCGGTGCGCGCGCGGCCCGAGGGCCAGCGCACGGTCATCGTCTTCGTCTCCGACCACGGCGAACAGATGCGGGAGAAGGGCGCGGTCGGCCACACGGGCACGCTGTGGGATGAGGAGATCCGGATCCCCGCGTGGATCGACGCGCCGCCCGGCACGCTCACCGCCAGCGAGCGCGATCACCTGCGCACACTCGAGGCGACGCCGCTCACCAACCTCGACATGCTGCCGACGATGCTCGATCTGATGGGCGTCTACGACGCCCCCGAGCTCAAGAACCTCGAGGCGCCGATGCCGGGCCGCAGCCTGCTGCGCGGCGGCTCGACGCCCCACCCGATCGTGATGAGCAACTGCACCGAGCTCTGGGCGTGCGCGTTCCGCAACTGGGGCGCGATCGACGGCACGCGCAAGCTCCTCGCCCACCAGTACGACCACCAGTGGGGCTGCTACGACGTCGCAACGGATCCCACCGAACAGGACGACCTCGGCGAGCAGGCCTGCACGGACCTCATCCCGCTCGCCGAGGGCAACGGCCGAGGGCGCCCGTTCTGAGGCCGAGTAAAGCAAAGGCAAGTGTCGGCGTGCTACCTGCACGCCGACTGAGGTAGGTTCGAGGAATGGCCGACTATCGCGACGCGCCAGCGAAGTGCCCTGCGTGCCAGGAGCCCATGGAGCTCCGCGGCCTCTCGGAGGCGATGGTGGACACGTGCCCACGCTGCCGCGGGCTGTGGGTCGACTGGTTCGACGGCGACCTGCTCTCCGTCGTGCACGAGGTGGCGCCGCTCTCCCTCCGTCCCGCGGTGACCCTCGACCCGGCGCGGGCGCACGCCTGCCCGCGCTGCAGCCACACCCTGACGCCGGAGACGTTCGGGGGCTCGGTCCTCTTGCTGCGGTGCATGGAGTGCGCCGGGTGCTTCGTGCCGCGCGAGGCCTTCACCGCCTTGTTGGAGCTCGACCTGCCCGTTCATTCGCGCCACGGCGCGGACGTGAAGAGGCAAGGCGCCTTCGCGAAGCTGCTCGACGCGCTCCGCCGCTTCGTGGGCACGGACGTGACGGCGCCGCCCGTCGCCAACTACCGCGCGCACGTCGACGTCGCCCGCGCGTTCAAGGACAAGGGGCTGGTCGACGACGCGCTGCAGGAGCTCGACATCGCCCTCAAGATGAACCCGGGCGACGTGGACGCGACCCGCCTGCGCGACGAGCTACTGAGAAAGTCCTAGCCTCGAGCGCGACGCCTGGCGCGGCGGCGGCGTTCTCGCTTCCGTCGCTCTGCGCCGAGCAGGCGCTCTTCGTAGGCCTCGACCTCGGTCGCGGCGGGCTGGTTTGCGCCGCGAATCGCGAGCGCGATCGAGAGCGCGAGGATGGCCCCTTCGAAGATCCACAAGGACGGCCCCATGGCGTCGAGCCAGCGGTAGGGGAGAATGCCCAGCGGACCCATCAGGCAGACCATGATCCAGAAGGCGTTGACGACGACGCGCTTGCGTTTGGCGTCGACCTGGGCGGTGTAGTCGAAGGGCGCGGCAGACGAGCTCTCGACGGGTTGCTGCTCGGCATTGCGATAGGGGTTCATGATCAGCCTCGGAAGATCTGGTTCTGCTCGCCGTGGAAGCGCGCGTCACGATCGTGGAGCGAGGTGAGGACCTTGGTGAGCTCCTCGGGGCCGTGCGACTTCGCCCACAGGACGCCGTCGAAGCCCGCTCTGAATGCGGCGTCGGCGAGGTAACGGCCGGACAGGCCGCTCTCCTTGAGGTGGGTCATCGGATCGTGTCCGAAGCGAACGACGTCTTCGGCGACCTTCATCCCCTCGTCCGTGCGCAGCTGGAGCAAGGGAATGGCGCCCTTCTCGGCGATCAAGGCGGTCTGAATCGCCTGCCAGGGCGCGCTCGAGCGCCCCCCCGCGTAGGCCTCGGCTCGGCGCGTTTCCTGTTCGTGGCGATACCCCTCGGGGAGGCCACTCACGGTTTCGACGACGGCGAGGTTGGCGGCGTCTTGCAGCAAGGCTTCGTGCTGTCGATCCCCGCGCTCCCACGCCTCCGGCAGGGCCTGGATCGTCTCCTTGATCTCGACGGCCATTCCCACGACGGGCATCCAATTGGCGACGCCTCCGAGCAGGTGCTCGAGGCCCTTCTCGGCGAATACCTCTGCGAGGTCGTACGCGGTGCTGGTGGCTCCCGGGGTCAAGCTCCCCACCGTGTGGACCGGATCGGCCCAGGGTCGCTGCCCCTCCTTCACCTCGCGAAAGGAGGCGTCGTCGCCGTGGACGTCGATGTGCTCGTCACGCGCGATCTTGCCGGACTTCTGGGCGGCTCCGTTGAGGAGGTTCTCGGTGGACGCTTTCTGCTCGAGGACCTCCCGATCGTCGTGCGAGAGCCCGAGCCCGTAGGCCCGGTCGTTCATGTTGGGGAGCGTGAGGTCGGCCATGCCGCCCCATCGACCAAGCTCTCACGAAGTTGCGAGAGATGTTGCTACTTGCAGCTCGCGTCGCCCGGGCCGGGCTGGCACCCGCTCGCGCACAGGATCTGGATCGCGGCGATGCCTTGGCCGCACGAGATCAAGAACGCCGCGTTGCTCGCGCCGTAGCCGGCGAACTGGCTGCCGCAGTAGTCGCCGTTCGCGAAGCCCGGGCACTCGTTGCAACGATCGGCGTAGCCCGACGGGAACGCCAGGCAGCCGGCGTCGCAGACGGTGACGATGGGACCTCCGTCGACGCAGTGGACGCGCCAGTCGGGCGGAGGCTGGCCGTTGAGCCCGTTGTAGCCGCAGTAGTAGCCGTCGCCCTTGCCCTGGCAGATCCTCGACGCGTCGAACGGCGCCGCGTCGGCGACGTCCGGTCTCGCGTCGAGGGCGGCTTCGCCCGAGGCGTCTGCGCACTTGCCGCCGTCGCACGAGGCGTCGACGAAGTCGACGAGGAGCGAGCACGCGGGCACGAACGACCCGAGCGCGAGCGTGGCCGTGATCGCCCGCAGAGGTCTTGTCCGCTGCCGGAACGATGCTCGCACGCAGGGCATCCTAGCAGGCGCAACCGCTGAAGAAACCTGTGCAGGTTCGTGCCCTTCCTGTGCGACCATCGGCCGCGAAGACGGGCGAAAGCGCGTCCGGACGAGAGATGGCGAGCCGCGACCCTTCCAATCCCGATATCCCGCCGGAGCCGGAGACGTCGCCGTCCCTCCCGCCCATCCCTCCGCCACTTCCGAAGAGGCCTTCGGGCAAGCCGTCGCGTCCGCCGCCTCCGCTGCCGGCGCGCGCCCGGACGAGCCATCCCCCGGCGCCCGAGCGGAGCGAGAGCTCGGACCGAAGCGTCCAGCCCGA
Source organism: Polyangiaceae bacterium (assembly GCA_035470765.1). Classification (GTDB taxonomy): domain Bacteria; phylum Myxococcota_A; class Polyangia; order Polyangiales; family Polyangiaceae; genus DASXHD01. The sequence continues at coordinate 13,043 of DATIQP010000182.1, forward strand.
GGCGCGGAGCCTGCTGGAGGACGAGAAGACCTCGCTCGACAAGCTCCTCGCGCTCACCGACGAAGGGTGGGACATCGACGAGCAGGTGCGCACGCTGCAGATCGCCTCGGGCGAGCCGCCGTCGAAGTTGATGCGCGCCGTCCCACCCGCCGAGATGGTCTTGCCGAGCGCGCAGGAGCTCGCGCCCGCGCCGCCGAAGCATGCGAGCGTGCCGCCGCCGCTGCCGGGCGCGAAGAAGTCCGTGCCTCCGCCACTGCCGGCCGAGGCGCTCGAGCCGATGGCAGAGGAGCCCGCCGAGGCGAAGGACAAGAGAGCGAAGCCGGGGGCCAAGAAGTCACTGCCGCCGCCGCCGCCGCCCAAGAAGCCGCCACCGCCGGTCGCCAAGGGAAAGCTGCCGCCGCCGCCGAAGAAGCCGCCGCTGCCGCACGTCCAGAGCTCGTCGCAGCGAGCACACCTCGAAGCACCGCCGCCGCCGCGCGAGCGGGCGCGCTCGCTGCTCGATCCGCTGAGCGCCGAGTCGTTGCTTGAGCTCCTGACAGCCCGCCTCGAGACGCTCGAGGCGGGGGGCGACACCGTGGGCCTCTCGCGCGCCCACGTCGAGATGGCGATCGCGCTCGAGTCGATCGTCGGCGACGATCCCGCCGCGGCGAGCCACGCGGAGCTGGCGCTGTCGGTCGACCCGAAGTTCGCCGCGGCCCACAGCCTGCTGCGCCGCCGCAAGTACGGGCGCGCGAACGTGACCGCGATGCTCGAGCACCTCGGGCACGAGCTCGCCGCCGCGACCGACGACGCGACGAGAGTGGAGCTCCTCGCGGAGCGCGCCCGGCTCCTCGCCGCGTCCGACAAGGCGAGCGCCGCGCGGGAGGCCTGGGAGCGCGCGCTCGCCCTCGCCCCGCACCACGCCGCCGCGCTGCGCGGTCTCGAGATGGAGCTCCAGAGCCGCGCGGCCACCGAGGGGAGCGACGCCGCGTGGGAGGCGCTCTCGGCTCACCTCGCGCGGATGGCCGACGCCTGCGCGAGCGACGAGCGCCTGGCCGCGTGGCTGCACGTCGAGCGCGCCCAGATCCTCGAGCACCGCCTGCACAAGGTCGACGCGGCCCGCGCGGCCCTGGAGCGCGCGCTCGAGCTCGACGGGCGCGTGGGGCCCGTGCGCGACGCCTCGGCTCGCTTCGTCTCCGCGCACGACGATCCCTCGGCCCTCGCGGTGCTCCTCGAGGAGGAGGCGCTGCTCGACAAGAACCCCGCGCGCGCCGCGCGGCTCGAGCTCGACGCGGCCTGCATCGTCGCTCACAGGCTCGGCGAGGTCCCGCGCGCGATCTTGTTGCTCGAGCGCGCCGCGGCGCGGGCGCCGACCGAGGACGCCGTCGATCGCCGCGTGCTGCACGAGCTCTTGCGCCTCTACGAGGCCGCGGCCGATACGGCGGCGATCCTCCGCGTGCGCCGCGCCCGCTTGCGCTTCATCGGAGACCCCGCGGTCGTGGCGCAGGAACACCGCGCGCTCGCCGCGCTGTGCGAGAAGGCGGGCGACGTCGACGGAGCCATCGGCCACGTGCAGACGGCGCTGGCGGCGGCCACGGACGACGCCACGCTGCTCGAGCACCTGGACCGGCTCCTCGCGGCGGCGGGGCGCCACGAGCAGCGCATGGCCATCTGGGTCACCGAGGCCGCGCGAAACGCGGAGGCGCCCAAGCGCGCGCGGGCCCTCGTGCGCGCGGCGCACATCGCCGAGGAGCTCGGCCGGCGCGGGGACGCCGTCCGGCACCTTCGCGCGGCGTGGATCGCCAACCCCGGCGACTCCGAGGTGCTCGATGCGCTGTCGCGCCTGCTCAGCGCCCCGCCCGCCGACAAAGTGGACGGCGACACGCGCGGGCTGCTGGAGCTCTACGTACAGGCGGCCGAGCGCGCGCGCGATCCGGCGCGCCGCGTGGCGTACCTCGAGAAGGCGGCGCTGCTCTGGGAAGAGGTGCTCTGCGACCCGTCGCGCGCGCTCAAGCTCTTCCAGGAGATCCTCGCCATCGAGCCGCAGCGGCGTGGCGCAGTGCTCGGCGTCGCGCGCTGCGCCGCACGGCTGGGCGACGACGCGACGCTCGCCGTGGCGCTGATCGAAGAGGCCAATCAGGCCGAGGACGGCGCCGACGTGCTCGCGCTCAAGGCTCGCGCTGCGACCGCGATGGCCAAGCGCGATCCGGCGCGCGCGCTCGCCCTCGTCGACGACGTGCTCGCGCAGGACCACGATCACGCGGCGGCGCGCGCCCTCGAGACGCGCCTTCACGAAGAGGCGGGCCGGTGGGACCGCGCAGCCGCGTCCCTGCGCGCGCGCATCGATGCCGCGGCGCACCGCAACACGCCCAAGAGCGAAATGGTCGCCCTGTGGCTGGCGCTCGCGGAGATCCAGAGAGACCGCCTGCGGTCGCCGGACGCCGCCCTCGCCTCGCTGCAGGCCGCCCGCGCCGCCGATCCCGCGCACCCCGTCCCGCCGGACGAGATCGCGCGCTTGCTCGAGTCGACGGGCGACCCCAAGGGCTTGCGCGACGCGCTGCTCGGCCTCGCGGAGTCGGCACCGACGCCCGAGGAGCGCTCCTATCACCTCGTCCGCGCCGCGGAGCTCGAGGAGCTCGCGCTGCGCGACGACGCCAAGGCCTGCGCGACCTACGCCAAGGCGCTCGCCGCCTATCCGGACGACGAGCTCGCGGCCGACCGCCTCGCGCGCGTGCTCTCGCGACGAGCTTCGCGCGAAGGCCAACACTCGAGCGGGGCGAAGGCCCTGCTCGGCGAGCTCGTCGTCCACACGCTCAAGCGGATGGACCAGGCGCCGAGCCCCGAGGCGGCGCGCGCGCGCGCGTTCGCGGCCGCTTCGCTGCTGATGGCCGTCGGGCAGGACCTCGGGCGCGCGACCTCGTTGCTCGAGTCCGTGGTCGCCGAGGACCCAACTCACGTCGCCGGCCTCCGCTCGCTCGAGGAAATCGCCCGCTCCTCGGGTGACACCGCCGCGCTCGCGAAGGTGCTCTCTCGCGAGGGCGACGCGCTGCGCGACGTACGCGGTCGCCTCGGAGCGCTCTGGTCGCTCGCGGCCCTCGAGGAGTGGAAGCTGCCCGCGAGCGACGCGTCGCCCACGTACGCGCGCATCCTCGCGCTGGACCCGACCGATCCGGGCGCGCTCGAGGCGATGCTCCGCAAGGACCTTCCGCACGCCCGCCGCGGCGACGTCCGCGCGCGCGCGTCCATGATCGCCACGCTCCGCTCGCTCGTGGCGCTCGGCTCGGACGAGACCACGCGCCTCGGCTACGAGCTGCGCCTGGCCCTCGGCCTCGAGGGCGCGTCCGAGGGCGCCGGCCCGGACGGCCCCGGCCTGCTGCGCGAGGCCCTCGATCGCTACCGCGCCGCGCTCCGCACCGACCGGCTCTCGCTCACCGCGGCGACGGGGCTGGCCCGGCTCGCCGCGCGCCTGCACGACGCGGACGGCGCGCTCGCGGCGGCGCTCTCACTCGCGGACATCGCCGCGCAGCCCATCGTCCGCTCGCGCTACCTGCTCGAGGCCGCCGACCTGCTGCTCACGGCGGACGATGAGCGGCTCGGACCCATGTCGGAGCGACGGACGCGCGCGGGCGGCCTGCTCGAGAAGGCGCTCGAGGCCGACCCCGACTCGATCGCGGCGGCGGGGCGCCTGTCGACGGTGTGGAGCGAGGAAGGCCGTTCGGAGCGCCTCGTGGACACGTTCCGCACCGCTCTCAAGCGGGCATCGTCGCCCGACGCCATCGTGATGCTCGGCTCCGAGATCGCGCGGGTGGCCCGCGACGAGCTGAAGGACCTGCCCACGGCCATCGAGGCGATGCAGCGGGTCCGCGCGGCGGCGCCTCAGCACATTCCGTCGCTACTCACCCTCTCGGAGCTGTGCATCGCGCAGCGCGCGTGGGCGGAGGCCGTCGACGCGCTCGAATCGGTCGTGGCGACGAGCCGCGAGATCGGGCCCAAGCTGACCGCCCTCTTCGCGCTCGCGAGCGTGTACGACCGCGTGCTCGATCGAAAGGACGACGCCGAGCGAGCGCTGCGCTCCGCGCTCTCCATCGA
>DATIQP010000183.1:0-3255 GCA_035470765.1 Polyangiaceae bacterium
GACAGCTTGACCACGCGGTCCTTCACCTCGGGCTTGGCGCCGAGGACGTTCCCCAGGAGCACGTCGTCGATCGTCTTGTTCTGCGCCAGCGGCACGTACGAGCTGGTCACGGTCGTGACGTCGACCGGCGGTCCCGCGGCCTCGGGCGCGCACGACACCAGGATCACCAGGAAGATCGCGAGCGGCAGAGAGTGATGGGGGATGAGTTGCTTCGGCATCATTCCTTGCGACGATGCGACGCGCGTGCCAGGCGAGCCGGGTCTCGAGGCCGAGGCGAAAAGGGGCACGCTTCCTGCTCCGTCTGGGATTCATCGACCCCTCTCGGCGCCGCAACCGGTCAACCTCCTCGAGCTCGAGCACGTCCTCCCGGCTCGGTGGCGGAGTCGCAACTTCAGGCGAGCGCGGCTCGCGGAGGCTTCGCCTCGCGGCGCTCTCTCGGCGCATCTGGTTCCGCTATGGGTTCGCCGTCGTCGTGGTGGCAATCGCCTTCGCGCTCCGGCTCTGGCTCCTCCCGCTGACCGGAACGGGCGCGATGTTCGTGCTCTTCTTCGCGGCGGTGCTCGCCGCCAACCTGGTGGGCGGAGTCGGGCCGGGGATCGTGGCCGTCGTGCTCAGCCTCCCGCTCGCCGCGTACGTGTTCGCCGCGCGTGCGGGCTACCCCCTCTTTCAGGCGAGCTTCCAGTCGCTGCTCTTCTCGGTGGACGGGCTGGTGGTCGTCTACTTGACGCACGCCATCGGCAAGAGCCGTCGCGCGCTGGAGGCGGTCAACGACCGGCTGCGGCGCGCGAACGACGAGCTCGCGAGCTCGGGAGCGCACGCGCGAGACCTCATCGAGCTCGCGCCCGATGCCTTCTTCCTCGCCGATCTCGGTGGCCGGTTCACCATGGTGAACCGGGCCGCGGCGGACATGCTCGGCTACGCTCCGGAGGAGCTCGTCGGAAAGACGATCGTCGACATCATCCCCGAGCAGGACGTGCCGCGCCTGTGGGAGACCCGGAGCCAGCTCGAGGTGGGTGGCACGAGCACGGCCGAGTGGACCCACCTCCACAAGGACGGCTCGCCGATCCCCATCGAGATAAGCTCCCGCATCCTCGCCGACGGCCGCTGGATGGCGTTCGCGCGCGACCTTCGCGAACGCAAGCGCCAAGAGCTCGCGCTGCGTGAGTCGGAGGAGCGCTTCCGGCTCGCGCTCGACCAGGCGCCCATCGGCATGGCGCTGATCGCTCTCGACGGGCGATTCGTCCGCGTCAACCAAGCCCTCTCCAACATCGTGGGCTACAGCCCCGCGGAGCTCATGGGGATGACCTTCCAGGACATCACCCACCCCGACGACGTGGAGAAGGATCTGTCCCTCGCGCGTGCGCTCGCGCGCGGCGACATCCCGGGCTACCGGCTGGAGAAACGCTACGTCCACAAGGACGGGAGATCCGTCGACATCATGCTCAGCCGCTCGGTTCTTCGGGGTCGCGACGGCACGCCTCTCTACTACGTCACGCAGATGGAGGACATCACCGAGCGCAAACGCGCCGACGAGGCGCTGCGCCGTTCCGAGGAGCAATACCGCGGGCTGATCGAGCAGATGCCGGACGGAGTCTTCGCGTATCGGGGCGGCCGCATCGTCTACGCCAACGACGCCTTCGCCAAGTTGCTCGGCTACGACGCACCGTCCGCGCTCGTCGGGAAGCCGATGGGCAGGCTGCTCCACCCGGACGACCGGCCCACCGTTGCGCAACGGATACGTGCGCTCCGCGCCGGACGGAGCGTCTCACCGAGAGAGCTCCGCATGCACGCTCGGGACGGCTCCTTCCGCAACGTGGAGACCGTGGGGCGAAGGACGGAGTTCGAGGGCCGGCCGAGCCTGGTCGTCATCGTGCGAGACCTCACCGAGCGGAGGAGGGCGGAGCAAGCCCTGCGCGTCTCGGAGGCGAAGTTCTCCGGGATCGTCGCCATCTCCGCAGACGCGATCATCTCCATCGACGAAGACCAGCGGATGACCAGCTTCAACGAGGGCGCGAAGAGGATCTTTGGCTATCCCATGGACGAGGCGATCGGCGCTCCCCTGGAGAAGCTCATCCCCGAGAGGTTCCGCAGCGCCCATCGCAAGCACGTCGAGCGATTCGCCGCCAGCGAGGACTCCACGCGCGGCATGGGCGAGCGGGTGCCGGAGATCGTCGGTCTCCGGAAGAACGGCGAGGAATTCCCGGCGGAGGCCTCGATCTCGAAGCTGATGCTCGGCGACCAGATGCTGCTCACGGTGGCGCTGCGGGACGTCACCGAGCGCAAGCTCCTCGATAAAGAACAGCAGTTCCTGGCCGACGCAGGGCCCGTGCTGTCGTCGTCGCTCGACGACGAGCGGACGATCGCCGCGCTCGCGGAGATGGTCGTTCGTGGCTTGGCCGATTGGTGCATCGTCGACGTCCTTGAGCAGGACGGCCAACTCGGTCGGCGGAAGGTCGCCTGCGCGGACCCGGCCCAAGCGCCGCTGTGCGCGCGGCTGGAGCAGCTGCCGCTCGATCGCGCTCGCCCGTACTTGCTCCGGGAGCCGACGGAGACGAGGCAGCCTCTCCTCATCGAGCGCATCCGCCCCGAGCAACTCGAGGCCGTTGCGCAGAGCCCGGAGCACCTGCAAGCGCTCCGGGCCGTCGCCCCCGTGTCGGTCATGGTCGTGCCGCTCCTGTTGCGTGACCAGCTCCTCGGCACGCTCGCCTTCGTCTCGTCGACGCCTTCTCGCGTCTTCCGGGACCGCGATCTCCGCTTCGCCGAGGTGCTGGCCGGCCGGGCTGCGCTGGCCATCGAGAACGCCCGACTCTACCGCGCTTCGGTGCAAGCCGCCCGGCTCCGCGATCAGGTGCTCGGTGTCGTGGCCCACGATCTGCGCACTCCGCTGAGCGCCATCCTGCTCCAGGCGGATGCCATGAAGCGCGGCGCGGGACCCGAGCGCCGCGCGCAGAGGCCGAGCGAAGGCATCCGAAGGGCAGCCCTCCGGATGAATCGTTTGATCGACGACCTCCTGGACGTCGCGCGTCTGGAGGAACGGAAGCTGACCGTCGAGCCAACCCGACTGTCCGCGGGTGAGCTCGTCGTCGAGACGGCGGAACTGCACAGAGCGCTCGTCGCTTCGGAGTCCGTGGAGCTTCGAGTCGCGCTGGAGGCCGACGGCGCGGAGATCCTGGGGGATCGCCACCGGCTCCTCCAGGTGCTCGAGAACCTCGTCGGCAACGCCATCAAGTTCACGCAGGCTGGCGGCTGCATCAC
>DATIQP010000184.1:0-2430 GCA_035470765.1 Polyangiaceae bacterium
GTTCATCCTCGCTCCTTGGGTGGACATCGTGCCGCTCGACGGTGACGCGCCGATTTCCTTGGCGTGAAGAAGCGTGAAGCGGCCTCGCGCCGATGCCGCACGGTCAGGATACGTCGCGCCGAGGCGCGACGGCATGAGACGGCGCCGCCCGCGCCGGCGCGGAGCCGGAGCGGGCGGCGGAGCTGCGGTCGCGGGCCGCGGCTACTTCGCGGGCTGGAGCGAGGTGGGCACGACCGGGGCGGGCTGCGCCGGGGCGAGGGCCAGCGGCGAGCCGGCCAGCTGCCCCGCCTTCACCTGGGCCTGCCGCGACAGGTCGATCGACTCGCCGAGGATGCGCGCCATCTCCTGCGGCGCGTGGAAGCCCATCGAGTTCTCGGCCGCGACCAGGTCGAGCCGCCACTGCGCGGCGCGCTGGAGGTTCTCGAGCTCCTGGAGCGCCGGGGCCTTCTTCACCACCTCGCGCCAGGCGGCGAGCAGGTTCGCCTTGGTCTCGGCGGCGAGCTTCTTGTCCTGCTCCTCCTTCGCGAGCTTCGCGAACCCGTCCTGCTTCGAGAGCGTCTCCTTGGCCTTCGCGACGGCGGCGTCGCGGGCCTTGTCGTCGTACGGCTTCCGGACGGCGACGATCGCGTCGATCATCGCGACGGCGGCGTTCCCCGCGCGGGAGAGGAGCGCGAAGTGGCGGTCCTGGATGGCGAGGATGCGCGCCTTGAGCTCGTCGTCGCCGTACGGGTGGCAGCTCGCGCAGGAGCGGTTCGGCGAGAGCTGCGGGCTGCGCACCCAGTGCTCGGAGATCTTCTGCGCGCCCTCGCGCTTGTACGGCATGTGGCAGTCGGCGCAGGAGACGCCGCTCCGGGCGTGGATGCCCTGGCTCCACATCTCGAACTCGGGGTGCTGCGCCTTGAGCAGCTCGAAGCCGGTCTCGGCGTGGACCCAGTCCTTGAAGCGCTCCCCGTGCACCTGCATGTTGTCGTAGAGGTGCTCCATCTCCTCGACCTTGAGCCCCTCGGCCCACGGGAAGAGGACCGTCATGCCCTTCCCGCAGAAGTACTCGACGTGGCACTGGCCGCAGACGAACGACCGCTTCTCCTGGCGGGTGGCGTCGAGGTTCGGATCGTAGGGCTTCGCGCGGTCGCCCTTGCGCCAGCGCTCGATCGACGGCAGGTGCGGGACGTCGGCGCTGGAGGCGGCGAGCTTCTGGATCCCGGCGATGAAGCCCGGACGCGTCACGCGGACCTCCATCGAGTCCGGGTCATGGCAGTCGACGCACGCGACCGGGTGCACCTTCCCGTCGGGCGAGAGCTGCTCGAGCGCCTTGTGGCCGTCCCAGTAGCCCATCTCCGCGACCTTCGCGAGGCCGGCCTGGAGCTGCTCGGCCGCGCTCGCCTGCGGCGCCGCCTCCTTGCCGAGCTTCTTGTAGAGCGGCGTGATCGAGGCGTGGCAATGGAGGCAGTTGCCGGACTGCTTGCCCTCGCTGGGCACGTTTCGCTTCGTGTGCTCCTGGTCGAAGAGCATGAACGCGTGGCCGCGGCGGTCGCGGTAATCGACCGCGAAGAGGTAGCCGGCGAAGATGCGCTTCAGCCAGGGATCGCGGTCCGCCTTCTCCGGCGCAGGCTGCTTCTCGCTCGCGCCCGCGGCGCCGCCGTACTTCGTGCTCGTCGGCTCGGCGGTGCGCATGTAGCCGTCGTACTCGCGGGGCCAGTTCTTGCCCCACTTCGCCGGGTCGAGGTCGTTCTCGGTCACCTCGACGACCTTCACGTAGGCGTGCTTCGCCTGCTCCTTGCGCTCGGCGATGTTGACGAGCAGCGCGGCGGCGGCGATCGCCACCAGCGCGAAGACGCCGGCGACGAGGGCGATGAGGAGCCCGCGCTTCTGCTGGGGATTGGGGTCCGCGGACATGGGGTGCTCCTTCTCGTTGTGGATGGGCGGGTGCGTGAGAGGGGGTTCAGCGGAGGTGACCGACCGACGGGTGGCAGCGGACGCACGAGACCCCGCTCCCGTGGGCGACGTCTTCGACGAGCTCGGCGTGGCAGCGACGGCAGTTGGCCTCGACGACGGCGGAGCTCTGCGGGCGCGCGCGGATGACGTCCGGGAAGCCACCGAGCGTGAACGCCATCGAGTGGTGATACCCGTTCAGCGCCTTCACGACGTACTTCGAGATCGGGCCGTGCGGCGTGTGGCAGTCGTTGCAGGTCGCGACGAGGTGATGCGGCGCCGCCTGCCAGCCCGAGTAGTGGCCGGCCATGACGTGGCAATTCGCGCAGGTCGCGGGGTCGTTGCCGAGATACGAGGACCCCTTCGCGTACTGGAACGCGAACCCGACGACGCCGAGGGCAACGCCTCCGATCGCGGCCAGCGCGAGCGGGACCGGGAGAAGCGACATGCCGCGGCTCTTCGTCATGGAGAGGCCCTCGAAGTTGCCGCCTTATCTCG
>DATIQP010000185.1:0-5360 GCA_035470765.1 Polyangiaceae bacterium
GATGGACTGCAGGTTGCGCGACTCGTGCGCGCCTCCCTCGAGCGCCTGCACGGTGGCGCCGATCGCGCCGCACTGCGTGTGCCCCATCACCACGACCAGGCGCGTGCCGAAGCGCTCGGCCGCGAACTCGACCGAGCCCACCAGCGACGGAGCGATGATGTTGCCCGCGACGCGAATCACGAACAGGTCGCCGAGGCCCTGGTCGAAGACGTACTCGGCCGGAGCGCGAGAGTCCGAGCAGCCGAGGATCACGGCGAAGGGCCACTGCCCCTCGACCAACCCCGGGTGCCAGCTCCGCGGCACGCCGCCCTCGCCGGCGACGAATCGGCGGTTTCCTTCACGCAGACGAGCCAAGGCCGCCTCGGGCGGGAGCGCTTTGCGGTACGGCATCGCCCACCATCGCTACCACATCCGTGTCCGCGGAGCGCCCTGTCAAAGTGGCGGGGAGGGACCGGCGCGCGTGTCATAGCTGCACGGATGGCCGGCGGAGGCACGCAGCTCCGCGCACTTGCGCGGGCTCGAGCGCTGGCACCGCCCTTGTAATACGCGCGAGGATGCAGCAGCCCTACCGACAGATGGTGCACGCCTCCGGCGCACCGGTGACCTGCCTCGATCCCCCGCGCGCGCCGCCTTGCGCGGACGAGCCGCCGCCGCGCGCCGGCGCGCTCCACAAGCTGTGGTCGCTCGCCCCCGCGGCGTTCTTCTTCGGTCTCCTCGCCGCTCCTGCGCTCGCGGTCGCTCTGGCCGCTACGCACGCGCACACTGGCAAGGTCGAGATCGGACCCGCGGCCCTGGCACGCCTCCGCGCGCGCAGACTCGCGACGCCGCCGGCGCGCATCGCTCTGCCGCCGCCCGCGCCGCAGCCGTCCGCCGCCGCGCCCCCGCGCACGATCGCGCCGTGGTTCGACTCCAGCGAGCACGATCCAGCGAAGATGGTCGCCGGCGCGCGTCGAGTGCAGGCGATGGGCGTCGACCTCACCGTCGTCGACGTCGAGCTCCCGCGCTCGACGATCGATTGCTTCGACACGTTCGGCTACTGGCCCGCCGTCGCGCTCCCGACGGGCACGCACACCACGGCGCTCGACCTCGGCGATCTCCCGAGCGATTCGCCCGCCATCGCCGCCGGTCTGCAGAAGCACGACCTCTTGCTCTCGATCGACGGCTACCCCGTCGATGGCTGGAAGGCGCCCGACATCGAGCGCATCCGGGGCCGCGGCAGCCTCGCCCTCGAGATCGAGCGCAACGGCCGCCGCATCCTGCTCACCATCCACTGGCGCACGAAGTGGAGGCCCGCGTGATGGATCCCCACCCCTGGGTCAGCCCTCACTCCGCCTTGTGCGTGATCTCCGGCGGCACCTGGAAGAAGGCGTTGTGCCTGGGGTCGTTGTACGTCTTGTAGTCGGGCGCCCAGGGCGTGAGCTTCGTCCCGTCGGGGCCGTGCTCGATCGTGAGCGCCATCGGGACGACCTGGCGATAGCTCGAGTCGCGCGGCAGATCGTCGTTGTCCTGGCCTCCGGCCGAGAACAGCGTGATGAGGCGCGCCTGCGGGTCGTCGTACGAGACGTGGAAGCCGTCGTTCACCTTCTCGTGGCCACGGAACATGGTGTGGCAGCCGACCCGCTGCATGAACGCCTTGAACTGCATCCTGCCGAAGGCGAAGCGCGCCGACTTGTCCTGCAGGTCCGCAGGGATCACGTCCGCGGTCGAAGGGTCGCTCCACATCATCTGGAAGCGGATGTCGGGGTCGTTGAGCGACGAGAGGTCCTGGTAGCGCTCCTTGAGCAGCCGGTCCTTCGGGATGCCGCCGTGCACGAAGAGCATGCGGTCGAAGAAGAGCATGTTCGGCATGGTCTCGAACGATGAGGCGTAGTGCTTGAAGACCTCGATCGGCACGTGCGGCTTGAGCGTGTTGATCGCCTCGGCCGGCTTCACGCCGCCGTAGACGTTGCCCTTGAACTCCACGTAGTACTCGTGGTTGCCGCGCAGCACGGTCACGAACTCGGGCGCCGTGGCGAGCAGCTGCAACACGATGCGCAGCACGACATTGAGCGAGAACAGCCCCCGGTCGATGTAGTCCCCGAGGAGCACGAGGCGCGGCTCGGGGTGGTTCTCCGGATCCTTGCGGAAGGCGTCGACCTTCTCGAAGAACCGCGACTGCATCAACGCGGCCTTGAGCACGCTGTAGCAGCCGTGCAGGTCGCCCAGGACGAGGATGTCGTAGCGCCGGCCCGGGACCGCGGGCTGCCAGTAGACGTGACCGTCCAGGAACGGTCCCTCCCCGGAGAGGTCCGCGACGGTCTTCTTGCCGGCGAGCTTGCCGATGCCCTTCTTGCGCTGCTCGGCCCAGAGCGTGGCGACGCGGTCGAGCAGCGCGAGGTCGGCGCTGATCTGCTGCGAGATGCGCTCGGGATCGCGCGAGTAGTGGAACTCCGTCGGCGAGAAGAAGGGGTGGTTGGCCGCGATCCGCGGCACGGCCACGGCCGGGGCGACCTCGACCGCGGGGCCCGACTCGTCGTCCTCCTGGAGCTCGATCTCGGCGCCTCCGTCGAGGAGCTGGGCGAGCTCGGCGCGGAACTGCGCCTCGGCGGGGTGGACCTGCCCGTCGGCCATGATGAGCTCGTCGATCGTGGCCATGAGCTGCTCCTGGCCGGGCCGGTCGAAGCTCTGGAAGATCTCGAAGCAGCGCACCTTGAGCTTCGAGTGGACGAAGGCCGTCGGGTCCTCGTTCTCGGCGACGGACTCGGTGAAGAGCTCGCGCACGTTCTCGTCGATCCCCTCGAAGACCTGGTGGAAGTGCGCCGTGAACTTGGACACGACGTCCTTCTTCATCGCGACGTCGGCGTTCTTCATCGCCTGATCGGCGCGCTGGCCGACGAGATCGCCGATGTACTTCCGGACGAACTCCTTCTCTTTGGCGTCGAAGTCACCATCGATGTACCCGAACGTCGTCAGGTAGAAGATGATGGCGTGCATCTGCTGCTCGGCGAGGTTCGGGTCGTCGCTGAAGGTCATCATGGGGACCGCCATTCTAACCAGCGCCGCCCGAGCCGCGAACAGTAAACGGCTTCCGGCGCCGCTCGATCACGGCGCCGGAGCCGGAACATCCGAAGCAGCTCTACTGGATGGGGTATTCGCAGCGCCCGTTCGTGCACGGGATGTTGTTGCAGCAGTCGCCCGACGTCGTGCAGACCTGCCCGTAGAGCGCGCACGGCGTGCTCGCGTCGGTGGTCCCGCCGTCGGTCCCGCCGTCGGCGGGAGGCGTACCGCCGTCGGTGTTCGTCAGCGGCTGGCAGGTGCCGCTCGTCTGGCCGCCCTGGATGTAGCAATGGCCGCCGGGGCAGCAGTCGCCGTCGTTGGTGCACGGCCCCGCGGCGGGCACGCAGTTGCCCGGGTAGCAGGTGAAGCCGCCGTCGCCGTCGGGCACGCAGGGGTTCAGGTTGCAGCAGTCGGCGCTCGAAGCGCACGTCCCGCTCGACGGCGCGCACCCCGCGTCGCCGGCGTAGCTGCAGCGCGGCACGCCGAGGTTGTCCTGCTTGCACGTGTCGTACTGCTGGACGTTGCCCGAGCAGCACTTGTCGGTCGCGTTGCACTGGGTCGTCTGGAGCCGGCAGATGTCGCCGTTCGGCTTGCAGCCCGTCGGGTTGCTGCACACGCCCACCGGATCGCTCGGGTTCGCCTTGTCGCAGATCTCCTGCGGGTTGGTGCCCTGGCCGCCGCAGCAGTCGGTGGTCTTCGTGCAGAGGTCGCCCACCGGGTGACAGCCGCTCGCGGGCTGGCAGATGAGCACCTGGGTCGGGCCCCATGGCGCGCACGAACGGCTGCAGCAGTCGCCGCCGCAGAGCGGGAGGCCTCCGTCGATGTAGAGCGTGCCGCCGTCGGGCGCCGTGCCCGAGCAGACGACGCCGTCGACCATGCTGCACTGCGAGCCGCCCCCCGGAGGCTGGCTGCAGATGCCGAACGTGTGACCTTGCTGGATGGTGCAGACGCCGCCGCAGCAGTCGGTGGCCTTGGCGCAGATGTCACCGTTCTGGCCGCAGTACGACGGCTGCGCGCAGATGCCGTTCTCGCACCACTGCGAGCAGCACTGAGAGCTCGTGGTGCACGAGTTGCCGAGCGTCTTGCAGGTGGTGCTGAGCGGCGTGCACGTCCCGCCGCTTCCGCACGTGCCGCTGCAGCACTGCGCGCTGCTGGTGCAGGGGCCGTTGTCGCTCACGCAAGCGGGAGGCTGACACGCTCCGTTGAGGCAGTTGCCCGAGCAGCAGTCGCCGCTGGCCTGGCACGAAACGCCGAGGTTGAGGCAGTTGACCGGCCCGCCGTCGGAGCAGTTCGTCCAGCAGCCGCTGTCGCCTGGAGGGAGCGGGTTGCCGTCACCCCCGCCGCCGCCGTCGGAAGGCGGCACCACGCCGTCGACCGTGCCGTCGATCGATCCATCCGGGAGGAGGACGGTATCGTCCCCGCACGACGCCGTGCCGAACAACGCCGCCGTCCCCACGAGGAGCGCGCCCAAGACGATCCACCGCTGGCTCATGTCTTCCTCCAACATCAAGCAAAACGTCGGAGTGGGATCTTCCGCCTCTTGGCGGCAACCGTCAAGGACCGGACGCCCCGCGGATCACCGGTGGGACTTCGGGGCGGGCGCCGCAGACAGGGGCGGTTGCGGCGGGCCGCCGGACGACGTGTTCGCAGCAGGGGCCTGCGCCCAGGGCGCCATGATGGCCGTCGTCACCGCCGCGCCGAGGAGCAGCACGATCACGCCCGCCGCGACGAGCCACTTGATCGGGTAGGGCGCCTCCTGGGAAACAGGGAGCGCTCCGGGCAAGGCGATGTCCACCGCGGGTTGCGACGCCTCCGGCTTCGAGGGCGTGAGGCTCATGATGGGCGCTTGCACCCGAGGGATCTCGACGCTCGGCGCCGCATGGATGCCCCGCGCGCGGAGCAGCCGCATCTGCTCCTCGACGAGGCCGGCGAGCTTGGCCCGCTCCTCGCGGAACGCCTCGCTCACGAGCCGCCCCAGATCGCGCGCGGACGGAGGCTGCGCCAGCGTCGCCAGGTATGCCTCGAGATCCTGTCGCATGGCGACCGCGTTCGGGTAGCGGTCCTCGGGGCGCGTGGCGAGAGCGCGCTCGCACGCGGCGTGCAGCGCCGGTGGCGGGTCGGCGAGGTAGTCGCTCATCCTGGGGATGTCGCCGACGCTGAGCCGGTGCGCGATCGCCCCCTCCGCCATCCCCTTCCACATGCGCTTGCCGGTGATCGCCTCCCAGAGCATCACGCCGACGGCGAAGAGGTCCGCGCGGCGGTCGACCTTCTTGCCGAAGGCCTGCTCGGGCGCCATGTACGAGAGCTTGCCCTTGATGACGCCC
>DATIQP010000186.1:0-4230 GCA_035470765.1 Polyangiaceae bacterium
ATCCACGTGGACGTCGATCGACGCGGCCATCGGGTAGAGCGCGCGGGACAGCTCGGCGAAGGTGAGCTTCTTCGTGCCGCTCGCCGCCGTCATCGACGCCGTGAGCGAGGTCAGCCCTTCCTTGCCCGCGGGATCGTCCGCCGAGCCCGCGTCGAACAGGATGCGGAACGCGACGACGCGCGCGTCGGGGTTGCGGCGCGAGAGCGACGCGACCGTCCCCGGGGACGCCGAGGCTTGCTCGGAGGCGCCCGGCGGATGCGCCACAGTCGGCCCGGGTACCTTCAGCGGAGGCTGCTCGTTGCACGCGATCGCGAGCGCGACGATCGCGGCGAGGCGAGAAGGGCCACCCCGGGCTAAAGCCCGGGGCAGGCGAAGACCGCACCCAAGGATCCGCTTCAAGTCCGCCCGTAGGGCGGACTCCCGCCCGTTCATGCTCTGCGCTCCCGCCGTGGGGAGCCCGCCCTCGGGCGGGCTTTGAATGCGCTCGATTCCAGACTCTTTGCCTGCCCCGGACTTCAGTCCGGGGTGGCCCAAAGGCAGCGTTCTCATTTCGCACCGCCCTTCGCCGCCGCGGGGGTCTTGGGTGGCGAGAGCGTCACCGTGTCGCGACGGGACGCCGAGAGCAGCTTCGCCACGCGCGCGACGTCGTCCTTCGTCGTCTTCGAGACGGCGGCCATGTACCGATCGAAGCCGTGCGGGTCGCCCGTGGCGGCCGCCAGGAAGGCGACGCGCTCGGCCACCGAGCCGGGCGTCTGCATGCCGAGCACGATGGCGCTCATCAGGTGGCTGCGCGCGTCGTCGAGCTCATTGCCGTCGATCTTGCCCTGGGCGACGGCGTCCAGCGCCTGCTGCACCGCGCCGAGGATCTCGTCGAAGCTCGTGCCCGCCTTCAGCTTCGCGTCGACGCGCAGCAGGCTCGGGTCCTCGTGGAGCACCTCGTCGGGGTCGGCGCCGAGCTCGATCACCTTCTGCTCGCGCACCACGAGCCGCTGGTACAGCTCGCCCGGCTCGCCGAAGACGAGGGTCGCGAGCACGCCGAGTGCCGCGGCGTCGTCGAGCTTGTCGCGCGCGCCGGGCACCTTGTAGCCGATGAGCATGCGCGGCGTCGTCGGCCCCTTCCAGATCATGTCCCGCCGGCGCGGCGCGGTCTGCTCCGGCTCGGCCTGGATCGCCGGCTTCGCGCGCTTGCCCTTCCACCCGCCGTAGCTCTGCTTGACCAGATCGAGCACCTTGGCGCGGTCCACGTCGCCCACGACGAAGATCGTGCAGTCGTCGGGGACGTAGAAGCGGCCGAAGAACAGCTTCGAGTAGGCGTAGTTCTGCGGCATCGCGTCGACGTCGCGCTTGTAGCCGATGACGGTGTGCCCGTACGTGTGGCGCGTGAAGGCGATCTCGCGGATGGCCTCGTCCATCGCCCACCACGGGTTCGAGAAATCCTTGTTGTACTCGCCGGCGACCGCGCCGGTCTCGTCCTTGTACTGCGCCGCCGCCACGCTCAGGTGCTGGAACCGGTCGGCCTCGATCGGCACGAGCGCGGCGAGGCTCTCCTTCGGGACGAGCGGCGTGTAGAAGGTGAAGTCGTCGGTCGTGAAGGCGTTGTTGTCCGAGCCGAGCGCCTGCATGCGCCGCTCGTACTCCGCGGCGGGGATCTTCTCCGTCCCGCGGAACATCAGGTGCTCGAACAGGTGCGCGTAGCCGCTGCGCCCGGGCTCGACCTCGTCGTGGGAGCCGGCGCCCACGAGCGTGTAGAATGCAACCGTCGGCGCGCCGCGCATGGGGATGACGACGACGCGCAGGCCGTTGTCGAGCGTGTCGACGCTCATCTCCAGCGGTTTGTACGCGGGGGCTGCGGTCGCCGCTGCGATGGCACCGTCGGCGGCTGCGTCGCCGGCGATCACGAAGGGGGCGAGGAGGGCGAAAAGGAGGGTAGGGGCTCGCACGGCGCGAAGCGTTAACCGAGCGCCGCCCGCGAAGCAACCATCGCGGCGCCCCCCGTCGGGGGGGCCGGCCCGTTCAGAAGCCGCTCACGATGACGGGCACGTTCGAGCTGGTGCTGGTGCTCCCGTCACCGAGCTGGCCCGAGGAGTTGTCGCCCCAGCACGCCACCTGACCAGAGCCGAGGAGAGCGCAAGTGTGCGACGAGCCCGAGGCGATCGCGATCGCGCCCGAGATAGCGGTGACGGGAGTCTTGCTGGCGTTGTTGGTCCCGTCGCCCAGCTGGCCCGAGGAATTGTCCCCCCAACACTGCACCGTCCCCGAGCTGAGGAGGACGCAGGTATGAGTGCCGCCCGGGGCGACCGCGATCACGCTGCTCACGTTGGCCAGCACCGGCAGGTTGCTGTCGGTCGTCGACCCGTTCCCGAGCTCGCTGTCGAAGTTGTAGCCCCAGCAGTGCACGTCGCCGCCACTACCGACGGAGCAGCTGTGGTCCTGACCCAGGCCAATCGATGCCGCCCCGGTGAGGCCGCTCACCGACACGGGAGCGTTGTTCTGTGAATTGGCGCCGTCGCCGCACTGGCCGGAGCTGTCGTCGCCCCAGCACTCCGCGGTGCCGCCACTGATCACCGCGCACGTGTGGAAGCCGATTCCCGCGCTGATGTCGATCGCGTTGGTGATGCCCGTCGACACGGGGCTGTCCTGCTCGACCCCCGTGTTGTCCCCGACTTCGCCGTAGAGGTTCCAGCCCCAGCACATCACGGCGCCGCCGCTCAGCAAGGCGCAGGAGTGATAATCACCGCTGTCGATGCGCGTCGCGGTCGTGATGCCCGTCACCGCCGTGGGCGTTGCGTGCGGGGTGGCCAAACCGTCGCCGAGCTGGCCCTCGTACCCGTCGCCCCAGCAGTAGGCCGTGCCCCCGCTGGCGACGGCGCACGTGTGGTATGCGCCCGCCCCGATCCAGCTCACGTTGGACAGCGTCGCGGTCACGGGCACGTTGCTGTCGCTCGAATTGCCGTCGCCGAGCTCGCCGTCGCCTCCCAGGCCCCAGCACTTGAGCACGCCGCTGCCGTTGACGGCGCACGTGTGGGACGAACCGGCCGCGAGGCGGCCCGCGCCGAGCGCGATGCACTGCGAGAGCGTCCGGCACGCGCCGGCGCAGTAGACGTCGCCGGTCGTGCAGCAGTGGCTGTTGGTGCACGCGCTCCCCGTCCCGCACGCGGTGATGCAGTCGCCGCAGTGGTTCGGATCGATCGTCGTGTCGACGCACGCGCCGCCGCAGAGCGTCGAGCCGCCGAAGCACTGGAGCGAGCAGCCGGGCGCGCCGCCATCGCCCGCGCCGGGCGTGCAGAACGTCCCGCCTGCGCACGCCGCGCCGCACGCGCCGCAGTTGTCCGGATCGTGCTGGAGGTCCACGCAGGTCGTGCCCGCGTCGCCGCTCGGGCAGCTCGTCCAGCCGGTGGAGCACGTCGCCTGACAGACGCTGTTGACGCACTTTTGCCCGGCGCCGCACGCGATGCCGCAGCCGCCGCAGTGGTCGTCGTCGGTCACGGTGTCGACGCAGGCGCTGTTGCAGTCGGTCAGCCCGGCCTGGCACGACGCCGCGCAGCTCCCCGCCGAGCACACCTGTCCGGGGTCGCATACCTTGCCGCAGGTGCCGCAGTTCTTCGGATCGCTCTTGGTGTCGACGCAGGTGCTCCCGCACTTGAACGAGCCGCCGCCACACTCGGTGACGCACGCGCCGTGCGAGCAAACCTCACCGCCGCCGGTGCAGGCCTTGCCGCACGTGCCGCAGTTCTGCGAATCGCTCTGTGGGTTGACGCACGTGCCGTTGCACATCACCAGGGTGTTCGGTCCGCACGGCCCGACGGGCGCCGTGTCCGCGCCGCTGTCCTTGGGCACCGCGCCTCCGGTCGAGCAACTCGCCGCGAGCACCGCGCAGGCCACGCAGACCAACGCTGCCAGAGCCGCCCCCACCGTCCCCGTCGACTTTCGAACCGTCATCTCGCCTCCGTCGGAATCAGAATGGGTTCTCACTGGCACGTGCTGTTGACGCATGACAGCCCCCCGTCGCACACATTCTGGCAACCCCCGCAGTTGAACGGATCGATCTTCGTGTCGACGCAGCGGTTGCCGCAGCGGGTCGTCCCGCCGAAGCAGCCGAGGCCGCAGCCTGCGTCGCCCGCGTCGTCCGTCGGCGAGCAGAACGTGCCGGCCTCGCAGACGGTGCCGCACGCGCCGCAGTTGTTCGTGTCCATGCGCAGGTCGGCGCAGTAGCTCCCGCCGTCCGTGTCC
>DATIQP010000187.1:0-3677 GCA_035470765.1 Polyangiaceae bacterium
GTCGGCTACGTGGGCGACCAGTACGTGCGCATCGACGTCGGCTCGGGCTCGCTGACGACGGTGGGCGCGCTCGGCAGCGGCTACTCGTCGAGCGGCGACATCGTCTCGGTGAAAGGCGGCGGCACGTTCCTGACCGTCAAGGGCGGACCGAACGCGTGCAGCAACTGCCTCGTCCAGGTCGACCCGAAGAGCGGTGGCTTCTTGATGGAGTGGGGCCCGCTCGGCCGCACCGACGTCTTCGGGATCGCGTTCTGGGGCGGCAGAGTCTACGGCTTCGACAACGCGGGCGAAGTCTTCCAGGTGGATTTCAGCGGTCTCGCGATGCAGATCACGCCCATCGCGATCCCGAGCGCGCCGCCCAACCTGCAATTCTTCGGCGCAGGCTCGACCACGATCGCCCCGCTCGTTCAGTGACGAGCGGGCGCGCGACGCATCAGAAGCCGTACGCGTCGGCGGAGAGACCCGAACCGCCCGACGGCGCCTGGCCAAATCCGGAGCTGAAGCCTCCGTTTCCACCGGCGCCGCCACCGACGCGCGTGCATGAGTTCTGGTTCTGCGTGGGCGCGCCAGTGCTCGTCGTGTAGGCGATGCACACCGACGGGCCACCGGGTGCGCCCGAACCAGCTCCCGAGTTGCCGCCTGCGCCACCGGGGTGACCCGGCGCGCCAGCACCCGCGGTCTGCCCGCCAGAGGGCCCTGCGAGGCCGCCACTGCCTGCGCTGCCACCGTTGCCGCCGGAGCCGCCGGAGCCGCCGTCGCCGCCGCGCGCCGCCGAGAGCGAGGAGCCGTCTACCTCGAGGACGGAGTAGACCGCGGCGATCGCGAAGCTGCCGCCACCTCCCGTGCCACCACCACCCGCGGTCCCTGCGCACCCGCCGCCACCGCCGCCGCCACCGCCGCCGCTCGATGCGTCGCAGCAGGAAAGGAATCCGCACAAGCTGGAGTCACCACTGCCGCTGCCGCCGCCTCCGCCACCGCTCCCGTTCGTGCCCGGCGTGCCGGTCACGCCAGAGGGCGCAGTGTACAGCCCGCTGGGGAAGGAGCCGACCACGGCCGCGGCGGCGCCGTTGCCGCCGTTCGAACCTAGCCCGCCGTTGGTCGCGTTGTCGGGCGCGGTGTTGCCGTGCGTCCCCGACGCGCCGCACTGGCCGTACCCGGTGGCTCCGGTGCCGGCGCTGCCCGGGTTCGGCCCGTTTCCCCCGCCGCCGTTGACGCCGTTGTTCGAGCCAGAGACTGAGGGTCCCCCGTAGCCTCCACTCGACCCGCACGCCGAGGTGCCGCCGCCTGCCGCAGAGCCGCTGGTGGTGCCGTTACCGCCGTTGCCGCCGCTCGCGCCCAGCGTGCCGGGGCTCCCCGCGTTGCCGGCGCGCCCGTTGCCCGCGCTCACCTTGCACGCGGTCACGGTCACCTTCGTCGAGGCGACCGAGTTCGCGATGAGGATGCCGTAGCTCGAACCGCTCGGGACGACGGCGTCGGTGGACGTGATGGTGAGCAGCTGCAGCTCGAGGTCGACGTCGAGATTGTTGCCGACGACCGCCGTCGACGAGGTGCCCTGAACGATGGTGGCGTTGGTGAGGGCGCGCGACCAGTTGTTGGTCGCGTCGTAGCCGCCGTAGACGCCCACGCCCGAGGCGAGCGTGATCGACTCCGCGTACGTGCCCTTGGACACGTAGACGTCCTTGACCGGGCTGGCCGCGGCGGCGAGCGCGATGCCCTTGCCGAGGGTGGCCACCGGCTGCTGCATCGTGCCGGGGTTCGAGTCGCTGCCGCTGGTGGCGACGAAGATCGCGCTGAGCACGGTGCCGTCGATGCCGTCGCAGTTGGAGTCGACTAACGAGGTGTCCGGCTTGTCCGTCGGCGAGGTGACGTGGCACTCGCAGCCGTCGGACGTGCCGCCGTCGCCACCCTGGCTCTGGAGGTCGCCGTTGATGTCGACGTAGTCCTGGTTGCACCCCCAGCTGCACTTGCTCGCCGTGCACGTGGCGGCCGCGTTCGTGTGCGTGGCGCAGGCCGCGCCGCAGGAGCCGCAGTTCTTGGCGTCGTTGGTGACGTCGACGCACGACGAGCCGCAGAGCGTGAGGCCCGGATCGCAGCTCGTCTTGCAGGCGCCAGTCGAGCAGACTTGGCCGTTCGCGCACACCGTCCCGCACGAGCCGCAGTTCTTCGGATCGGTATGCGTGTTGACGCAGGCGCCGGCGCAGACGCCTTCACCGTTCGCGCAGGCGCACTTGCCTAGCGAGCAGCCGATGCCGGACGGGCACGCGTTGCCGCAGGTGCCGCAGTTGGCGGGATCGGCCTGGAGGTCGACGCACACGCCGTTGCACGTCGCGGTGCAGGGGCCCGCATCATGGGTTCCGACCGCGTCTCCGGTCGCGCAAGCGATGGCGACGAGGGCCAGCCCCAGGATGAAGACAAAGAGCCACCTCAACCGCCGCACGATGGGCATTGTCCTCCCGATTGGGCCCGGGTCAAGCACCAACGGGGCACATTGCCACGGAATCGACAGGGGGCGGCTCTGCTATCGTGTGGCGCGATGTTGCATCGTCTGGGCGTCGAGGCGCGTCGGCACCTCGGCGCGCTCGTCGTCGACGGCTTCTTCAACACCGCCTCGCGCCTCGGCGGCATGCACCCGCGCGCGAAGCCGTACCACCACGGCGTCGAGCGGCTCCGCGATCTCCGGTACCGCGACACGGGCATGGACGAGCACCTGCTCGACGTGTACCGCCCCATCGCGACGAGCAACCCCCCGCCCTTCCGGCGCTACCCCGGGCCGCCGTGGCCGATCGTGTTCTACGTCCACGGCGGGGGCTTCCGCATCCTCAGCAAGGACACCCACTGGATCATGGGCCTCGGCTACGCGCGCCGCGGCTTCATCGTCTTCAACGCGAGCTATCGCCTGGCGCCGAAGCACCGCTACCCGTCGGCGATCGAGGACGTGTGCCACGCCTTCGAGTGGGTGATCCGGAACGCGGCCCGCTTCGGCGGCGACCCGACCCGCGTCGTGCTCGCGGGCGAATCCGCCGGCGCCAACCTGGTGACGAGCCTCGCGGTGGCGCTCGCCTACGAACGCGACGAGCCGTTCGCGCGCAAGGCGTTCGACACCGGCGTCGTGCCGAAGGCGGTCGTCCCGGCGTGCGGCGTCTTCCAGGTGAGCGATCTCCGGCGGCTCGAGCGCCGCAAGCCGAGCATGTCGAGCTTCATCGCCGATCGCCTCGCCGAGGTGGAGAGCGCGTACCTCGGCGAGGGTCCGTGGGACGTGTCGCTCGACCTGGCCGACCCGGTTCGCGTCTTCGAGCGCGGCGAGGCGCCCGCGCGCGCGATCGCTCCGTTCTTCTTGCCCGTCGGGACGAAAGACCCGCTGTTGCCGGACACGCGCAGGCTCGCCAGCACTCTTCGGAGCCTGAAGGTCGAGGCGGACGATCGCTACTACCCGGGCGAGGTCCACGCGTTCCACGCCGTGATCCTGCGCCGCGTCGCGCGCAGGTGCTGGGCGGACACGTTCGCGTTCCTCGATCGGCACGTCCCGGCGTGAGGGACCTTCAGCACCAGCGGATGCGGACGCGGTAGGTGATCTTCACCTGGCCGCGGGCGGGGATCGTGGGCTTGAAGGTGAACGTGTGCGCGTCCTTCTTCTCGTGGCGCATGCTCTCGCTCACGATCTCCCAGTCGCCGCCGAC
>DATIQP010000188.1:0-17125 GCA_035470765.1 Polyangiaceae bacterium
CTTCTGCCAGTACCAGGGCACGAAACCCGTCACGTACGTCTCGAACATGTAGCGGCCCGCCGGCCTGCGGTGCGCGTAGCCGTAGAGCCACGAAGAAAACCCCCAGACGAAGATCCGATCTTCGCGGTTGGTCGTCGCCATGATCACCTTGCCCATCGTCGTCACGGTCTCGTCGTGGGAAACGCGGCCATCGACACGCTCGGAGAAATCGCAGGCGACGCCGGCAAAGATCATCGTGAACGCACCAAACGCCCACACCGTCGCGTTCGCCGCGGCCGGCCGGAACCGGAACCAAGGCTCGAGCACCGCGCCGACGCAGAGGGCGAAGAACGGAAAGCACTGCAGGTAGTAGTGCGGGAAGAATCGCCACATCGCGCTCGCCGAAACGAACGCCACGACGAGGTGCAGCATGAGGTACCGGCGCGGCCCGAAGCCACGCGCGAGCGCCCATGCCGAGCGTGTCACCCACGCCGCGCGCGCGCGCGCCGCCGCGCGCGGAATCGCCAGACCAAACAGGAGCGTGGTGACCAGGATGAAGGTCGTCTCCCCGGTCATGCGAAAGAACACCCAGGGGAGCCACTCGAAGTGGCGCGTCGCCGGGCGCATGTGCACGGTGCGGTTGTAGGTCACCGTGTAGTAGTAGAGATCCGCCAGCGTTCCTTGCGTGGCCGCGTACACGACGAACGCCAACGGGACGAGCAACACCCCTGCCCCGACGACGCAGACCTCGAGCAAGGGCGCGGTCCAGCGCGCCTGGCGGCGGTGCGCGTCGATCACGAGCCACAAAACGAGCACCGCGGGATGCAAGACGATGGACTGCTTGATCGCCACGGCGACGCCGAACGCGACGCCGGCGACGAAGAGACGCACGAGGCGCGCGCGCGAGAGCGAGGCGTGCCGCATCGCGGTCGCGCCGACCGTGACGCCCACGAGCAACGCCGGCAACTGAAGGCTCTCGCCGTTGACGGCCATGCCATCCTCGGGAGGGAATCCGAACGACAACGCGTACGCGGTGACCAGGGTCGCGACGAGAGCGGCCGGCTTCGACACGAGCTTCCGCCCCATCCAGTACACGAGAAAGACGTGGGCGAGAGCGAGCGCGAGGGCGACGAGACGGACCGCGACGATGTTGTCCCAGCCGAACGCGGCGCCGATGGCCTCGAACGTGTAGTACATCAGGGGGCCGCGCTGACTGATCGCGCCCTGATAGAGCTTGTGGCCATCGAGCAGGCGCGAAGCCAGGGCGGCGGCGTACCCTTCGTCGACGTTGGCGTACGTCTTGTAGCCGATGAGGGGAGCATGGGCGGCAACGACGGACGCGAACGATGCGAACAGTACGAAGGTCGTCAGCACGCTGCGACGGCTCTTCATGCGGTGGAATTCGCATGGGGCCGCATCCTTGTCTACCTTCTTTTCGCGCGCCGCCGCTTGCGAACGTTGCACCCCGATGGTAGATGGCGGCGCTTCCACGAACGACTCCGACCTTGAATCGCTCCGGCACTTGGCGCGCCTCCCTGTTTCTCTTCGCGCTGGCAGTCTGGCCGACGTGGGTCGTCGACGTCCCGCCGCTCCAGGATCTCGCCAATCACCTGGCGACCGCGGTCGTGCAGAGTCACCCGCTCGCCTATCCGGAGCTCGCGTCCAACGGCTTTTTCAAGACGAACTCGGCCGTCTTCCTTTTTCTTCACGTCGTCGGTGGCCGCCTGGGCCTGCCCTTGGCGGCGAAGCTGTTCGTCACGTTGACGGTCGGCGTCGGCGCCTGGATCTACCCACGAGCGGTGGCCAGGCTCGCCGGCGCACAGAAGGCGTCGACCGCCACGTTGTTGCTCTGGCCGATGGTGCACAACTGGTTCGTCGCGATGGGCATGGTCGACTACGCCCTCGCGGTGCCGCTCGCCCTCGAGGTACTCATTCAGCTCGACGCCTTTCGGCGCACGGGAGCCAAGCCCACAGCGGTGATGGCGGGGACGTGGGCGGTCCTCGTCTGGTACACGCACGCGTTCGCCGTCATGGTGGTCGCGCTTCTCGCGATCCTGGAATGCGTGGCCGCAGGCGCTCCGAGGGAGCTTGCTCCGAAATGGGCCGCCGCACGCCGGCTCTTCCCGCCGCTGCTCCCCGCGCTCGCGCTCACCTCGTGGTCGGCGTTCGCGCAGATCTCCAGCGAGACCCACGCCGGTTCCGGTGAGGCGTTCTTTCAGGGGGTGCTACCGCTCCTCTACGGCCTTTGGGCCGAGTGGCTGTGGTCGCTGACGAAGTGGACCGCGGTCTCGATCGTCGCCGCGGTGACGCTGGCATGGTTCGGCGTGCGGCGCTTTCGGGAGCGGGTGCCGTTCTTTTCTCCCCTCGCGTTCGGCGTGCTGGGCGCGCTCTACTTGACGCTGCCCTATCACACGCACCGGTGGTTCTACGTAAGCTCGCGCATGCTTCCCTTCTTGTGGATGGCGTGCGCCTTGCGCGTTCCCACGTCGCTCCCACGCTGGGCAGCGCGGGTCTTGGGCGCGGCCGCCGTTCTCTGGTCCGCGGGCCTGGGCATCGAATACGTGCAGATCGCAGGCGACTGGGACGTCCTCCGGCGCGCCGAGGTAGCCATCCCCGAGGGGTCGCGGCTCTTGCCCCTGGTCTTCGACCGCAAGGGGCCGCACGGCGACAACACCTGGCCCATGCTCCACTCGTGGGGCCTGATCGTCATGGATCGCCACACGAGCGCGCCGCTGGTCTTCGCGCACTCGCGCTCGTTCCCCCTCACGTACACCAAGGAGCCGCCCCGGCGATTTCACCAGCTCAACCTCGAGGTATTTCCGTCGCGCATGGCGTCGTCCAAGACGTACTGCGAAGAGATCGAGCGCGAGGTGGTCTTGGACGACTGCACGGCGCGCTACGTCGAGGCGTGGAAGGAGTTCTGGGCCGACGCCGCACCACGCTTCGATCGCGTCCTCATGTACCACCCGGGCGACGAAGTGCGCGCCGCGATCCCGCCCGCTCTCCGCATCGTCTACGACCAGGACGGCGTGGTGGTCCTCGCCCACCAGGCCCCGGAGTGACCATGAAGGGGGCCTGGCGCGCGGCCTGCGTGGTGACCTTGGCAGCGTGCTCCGCGCACGCCTCGCCGGACAAACCCTACGACCCGCACCCGCCGCCCACGCTCCCGTGGATGCTCGCCCAGCTCGTGCCGAGCCCCGAGATCGGCGTCGGCGGCCTCCGCGTCGCCGGCGGAATGCGCTGGCAGCTCACTCCGCTCCTCTATTCGTTCGGCATGTACCGCAAGCTCTCGCCCTGGCGCGCCTTCGTCGTCGAGCCGCTCACGCGCCAGTCGGGCTCGGTCGAGCTGTTCTTCTCGCCGGAGTACCTGTCCGCGCCGGGCGGCGGCGACGAGTGGCTCGCGCGCATGGGGGTGCACGCGACCTTCCCGCTCCTCGAGCGCGGCGAGAAGCTCGCCTTCACGCTCGGCGCGGGCGCCCACCTCGGCGCCGAGACCGGCGCGGTCTTCGAGGCCGGCGTGTCGGTCTTCGCCGGCGTGGCCGGCCTCTTCTTCAGCTACGCGCCGCGACTCACGATCGCGCCGGCGACCCTCATGCTCCGGGTGAGGATCTTTTGAAGCCGAAGCGCACCCTCTCTCTCGCCGCGCTCGCGCTCTTCGCGCTCGCCGCGTGCGTGACGACCGTGCCGCCCGCCCACCGCATCGTCCACGCCGCGCGGCCGGAGGCGAGGCTGGCGGTGAGCTGGATCGGCCACGCCACGACGCTCGTCCAGATGGATGATCGCTTCATCCTCACCGATCCGGTGCTGGTCGACACGATCGGTAGCGGCGTCTCGCACCGCAAGGTCGGCGTACCGATCGATCCGGCGGACCTGCCGCCGCTCGACGCGGTCTTGATTTCGCACATGCACTACGACCACCTCTCGCTCGACTCGCTCTCGAAGATCGAGCACAAGGTCCGGCGGCTCTACACGCCCGAGGGCGGGCTCGTGTACCTGACGAATTTCTCGTTCGACGCCGTCGACCTCGCGCGCTGGGAGACGGTGAACGATCGCGGCATGGAGATCACGGCCGTGCCGGTCAAGCACCTGGGCCATCGCTACATCCTCGACGAGGCTTGGATGCACGCGTTCACCGGCTACGTGGTGCGCTACCACGGGCTCACGGTCTACTTCCCCGGCGACACGGCGTACGACAAGGTCGATTTCGTCGAGACGCGGCGGCGCTTCGGGCACATCGATCTCGCGCTGCTCCCGATCGCGCCGATCCACCCGCGCGGCTGGATGGAGCGGGTCCACATGGACCCTCGCGAGGCGCTCGACGCCTTCGCCGACCTCGGGGCCGACCGCATGATCCCGATCCACTTCGACACCTTCTTCGACTCCGTCGACTCCCCCCACGAGGCGCGCGACACCCTCATCCGCCTCGCGCGGGAGCGCGGGCTGTCGGAGCGTGTGACGGTGCTCGCGCAAGGGGAGCAGACGGTCGTCCTCCCGCGGTAGTCCCCTGCTCGGGCCGACTCCAGCCGTGGCAGGTTGGGCACCCCGGACTGAAGTCCGGGGCAGCAACAGCCCAATGGGATACCCCGCCTCAAGTCCGCCCTTCGGCGGACTCGCGCGACAACGGACGCCCTGCGTCTGCTTCAGGAATCTCGGCGCGCCGAGGGCCCCCAGCGTCGACACCGATATATTGATTGGTCAACCAATAAATGACGTGCTTTTTATGTATTTTCAACGGTTTATACATTCATTGGCTGGTCAACCAACCAATTAATTCTCCCCGTCCTCGTCCCCGTCTCCGCCTCCGCCTCCGTCTCCGTCTCCGTCTCCGTCTCCGTGCCGGCTGCGAGCCTGCCGAAGGCAGGCTTTGATGCCGCCCTTCAAGTGGGCCACCCCGGGCTGAAGCCAGCCAGGCCCGCCCGCCCCTTCAGGCCCCCGGACGCGCTACTCGTACCGCAGGGCCTCGATCGGATCGAGCTGCGCGGCCTTCCAAGCCGGATAGAGCCCGAACGCGATGCCCACGAACGCGCTGAACGCGACAGCCACCGCGATCACGTCGGGCTGCACGAGCACCGGCCAGTGGAACCGCGACGCGAGCCACGCCGACGTGCCCAGCCCGAAGCCGACGCCGAGCACGCCGCCCATGAGCGAGAGCGTGAGCGACTCGGCGAGGAACTGGGCGAGAATGTCCGGCGGGCGGGCGCCGAGGGCCATGCGTACGCCGATCTCGCGCGTCCGCTCGGTGACGCTGACGAGCATGATGTTCATGATGCCGATGCCGCCGACGAGCAGCGAGACCGCGGCCACGCTCGCCAGGAGCGTCGTCATGGTCTTGGTTCCCGCCTCCTGCGCCCCGGCGATCTCGCTCAGGTTGCGGATGGAGAAGTCGTCGTCGTCGGCGGCCGCAAGGTGGTGGCGTTCGCGCAGCAGCGCGGTGATGTCCTTCTGGGCGCGGGTGGTCTGGCCGGGCATCGCGCCCACGTAGACGGTGCCCGAGAGGTACTTCTTGAGACCGCCCTGGATCTTCTGGGCAAAGGTGGTCACCGGGATGAACGCCGTGTCGTCGTAGTCCTGCCCGCTCGGCGACTGGCCCTTGCGCGCGACCACGCCGATGACGGTGAACGGGTTCTGGCCGATGCGCACGGTCTGACCGACGGGGCTCGCGTTGGGCCCGTAGAGCTTCTCCGCGACGGTCGCGCCGAGGACGACGACCTTGTTGGTGCTGTCGACGTCCTGCTGGGTGAGGACGTTGCCGCTCGACGCGGGCCAGCTCCGGATGTCGAAGTACTCGGGCGTGGTGCCGGTCACGGAGGTCGTCCAGTTCTGGTCCTCGCTGACGACGGGGAGGCTCGAACGCAGCGCAGGCGCCGCGCTCTTCACGGTCGACACGCCCGACTGGATTGCGGTCAGGTCGTCCCACGTGAGCGTCGGCATCGACCCGAAGCCGCCGTGCACGCCTCCCGCGCTCGTGGAGCCGGGGAGCACGACGAGCAGATCGGTCCCCATCGCCGCGAAGGCGGCCTCGACCTGCGCCTTCGCCCCGGAGCCGATCGCCATCATCGCGATGACGGCGCCGACGCCGATGATGACGCCGAGCGTGGTCAGAAACGACCGCATCTTGTTGCGGACGAGGGCGCGCGAGGCGATGCGGGCGGTCTGCAGCGGACTCATGACGGGGGCTGAGGGCGCGCGAGCTTGGGAGTCTGCCGCACGTCGGACTGGACGAGGCCATCGCGGACGACGATGACCCGCGAGGCGAACTCGGCGATGTCCGGCTCGTGGGTGACCAGGACGACGGTGATGCCGCCTTGGCCGAGCTCCTGGAAAAGCGCCATGACGTCGACCGACGTGCTCGAGTCGAGGTTGCCGGTCGGCTCGTCGGCGAGGATGACCTTGGGGCGCGTCACCAGCGCGCGCGCGATGGCCACGCGCTGCTGCTGGCCGCCGGAGAGCTGGTTGGGGTGGTGGTCGAGCCGGCTGCCGAGGCCGACCCGTTCGAGCGCCTCGCGGGCGCGCGAGTGCCGCTCGCGCCCGGGGACGTCCGCGTAGAGCATCGGCAGCTCGACGTTCTCGAGGGCGCTCGTGCGCGAGAGCAGGTTGAAGCTCTGGAAGACGAAGCCGAGCACCCTGTTGCGCACGTTCGCGAGCTCGCTCTTGTCGAGCTTCGAGACCTCGCGCCCGTCGAGCAGGTAGCGGCCGTTGGTCGGTCGGTCGAGGCACCCGAGGATGTTCATCAGCGTCGACTTGCCCGACCCGCTCGAGCCCATGATGGCCACGAACTCGCCGTGCTCGACGCGCAACGTGACGCCTCGGAGCGCGTGAACCGCGGCGTCCCCGGTGCCGTACGTCTTCTCGATCCCCTCGAGCTCGACCAGCGTGGTCATGGTCAGAACCTGCGGCCGCCGCCGCCACCCCCGCCGCCGCCGAGCGGGTTCGTGGTGGGCGTCGACGCCGATGCGGCCGCGGCGCTTCCAGTCTCGACGTCGATGGCGACCGCGTCGCCCTCCTGCAGCTCGCCCCCGACGACCTCGGTCACCGTCCCGTCCGTCAGGCCTGCGTGGATCTGCACCGGCGTCGCCGCCACGCCGCGCACGACGTACACGGTGCGGGTGTCGTCGGCGGCGTCGCCCTTCTTGCCGGGCTTGCGCGCCTCGGGCGGCGCGTCGGGCGGGCGGAAGCGCAGCGCCGCGTTCGGGACGGCGAGCGCCTGGTCACGCTCCGCCCAGATGATGGTCACGTTCGCCGTCATCCCGGGGCGGAGCTTGAGATCGTCGTTGTCCACCTTGATGACGGCGTCGTACGTGACGACGTTCTGCACCGTCGACGCGGCGTTGCGGATGGTGCCGATGGTCCCCTTGAAGCGCTGGCCCGGGAACGCGTCCACCGTGAAGGAGGCGGGCATCCCTTCCTTCAGCCGGCCCACGTCTCCCTCGGAGACGTTCGTGTCGACCTGCATCTTGCGAAGGTCCTCCGCGATCGTGAAGAGAATCGGCGCCTGCAGCGAGGCGGCCACCGTCTGCCCGACGTCGACCGAGCGCGAGATGACGACGCCGTCGATGGGCGACAGAATGTTCGTGTACGAGAGGTTGACCTTGGTCTGGTTGAGCGCGGCGTGCGTCTGGTCGACGTTGGCCCTCGCGACCGCGACGTCGGCGTGAGCGGATGCGGCGGCCCCCTCCGCCGCGTCGACGTCCTGCTGCGCGGCCAGGCCCTGATCGTGGAGGCTCTTGACGCGCGCGAGCTGTTTGTCGGCGAGGTCGGCGCCCGCCTGCGCCTTGGTCAGCGCGGCGGCGGCTTGGGTGTAGTTGGCCGTCGACTGCTCGACCGCCGCTTCGAACAGCTGCGGATCGATCTTGGCGATGAGCTCGCCCTTGGTGACCTTCGAGTTGAAGTCGGCGTTGAGCTTCTGGATGCGCCCGCTGACCTGGCTGCCCACCTGCACCGTCACGATGGCGGAGACCGTCCCGCTCGCGGTCACCTTGGCGACGATGCGCCGCTTCTCGACGGGCGCGGTCTTGAAGACGACATCGGGCTTGGCGTGAGCCGCGTGCCAGCGCCACGCGCCGTAGGTCGCCCCACTCAGGCCGAGCACCGCCACGACCACGTACGCGATCCGTTTGGTGCTCGGAGCCATCTTCCGTCAGGGCAACGGTGCGCCGGGTCGCCGGAAAAATCCACTCGGCCCCGGGTAAAGAAGCCTCAAGCCGCCGTGCGCGCGACCATGGCGCGGGCTGACGCCCGCAACCCAGGCGTCTCGCCAGGTGGTTGCAGTCGAAACGCGGTAGCGAGACGTGCCGGGCAAGCCGGCCCGATGCTCTTCGCAGATCGAGATGGAGCCGGGCGAGCCTCGGCTCACCCTTCACCGGCCGCCCACTCGCTGCGGCCTGCCCGCGCCGTCACGCTGCCGCCTGCCGACCCGAGCCTCGTCGCGGGCTGCGATGATCTTGGCGGCTAGTGGATCAGGCCAGCTCCTTCCGGTAGACGCGATACTTCTTGTAGACCTTCGCCCCCATCGAGCGGATGCCGAGGTTGATCGGCGCGTCGTCCTCGCGGGTCCACGAGAGCTCGCCCCACTTGTAGCCCTTGGCGATCCCGCGCTTGGCGACCTCGACGTACATCGCCGCCGAGAGCCCGCCGTAGCGCTTCACGTTGTGGCGCGCCTCGCCCTTGATGCCGAGCAGCATCAGGCGGCTCGACTCCGGGTGCTTGACCTTCACGCGCCAGAGAAGCTTCGCCCAGCCGAGCGGGAAGAGCTTGCCGCCGAGGTCCGCGATGGCCTCGTTCATGTTCGGCAGCATGATGCACATCCCCGCCGGCTTGCCGTGGATCTCGGCGATGAAGGCGATGTCCGGATCGAGGACGAGCTTCATGTCCTTGGCGATCTTCGTCACCTCTTCGGGGAGCGCGGGCACCATCCCCCATTTGCCCGCCCACGCGTCGTTGTAGATGTCCATGATGTCGCGCATCTCGCGCTCCATCTGCGACGGGTCGACCGAGCGGAGCAGCACCTCCGGCAGGGACTTGATGTTCTCCCAGGCCTTGAGCACGCGCTCGGGGAACGGGTTGTCCGCGTCGTACTTCCAGCAGAAGAGGTCCTTCTCCTTCTCGAGCCCGCACCCTTCGATGAGCTTGCTCTGGTAGATGCGCGAGTGGGCCATCATCAGGTTCGGCGGATAGTCGAAGCCCTCGATGAGGCAGCCGATCTCGTCGTTCTCGTAGAGCGACATCGGCCCCACCATGCGCTTCATCCCGCGGGCCTCGAGCCACTTGGCGGCCGCGTTCATCAGCGCCTTGGCGACCTCCTGATCGTCGACGGTGTCGAAGAAGCCGAAGAAGCCCGTGTCGTCCTTCCAGACCTTGAGGTGCTCGCGGTCGACGGTGGCGGAGCAGCGGCCCACGAGCTTGCCGTCCTTCCACGCCGTGAAGAGCGTGACCTCGGCGCGCTTGAAGAACGGGTTCACCTTCGGCGAGAGGCGCTCGCGGAACTCGAAATCGAGAGGCGGCACCCACATCGGGTCGTCGCGGAAGACGACGAAGCCGGCCTGGATGAAGTCTTTGACGTCGCGCCCCGGGCGATGCTCTCGAATCTCGATGGCCATGAGAGCGCGTCTATAGCAAAAGCCCGCGCCGGCGTCAGTTCGGCCCCCAGGCAGAGCCCGTTTGCGCGGCGAAACCAAGCCGAAACACAGGGTGCTTTATGGAGAGCCACCGTTGCGCCTGTGGCGCTTCGAGGTTAAAGCCCACGGGCCCCGCGTACCCAGGAGAGACCATGAGTCATCACGGCCTGAGCCCCCGATTCGAAGTCATTTTCGACCTCAAGAACCGCGTCCCCCGGCACCTCGAGGTCCCGCGGG
Organism: Polyangiaceae bacterium; assembly: GCA_035470765.1. Lineage (GTDB taxonomy): Bacteria > Myxococcota_A > Polyangia > Polyangiales > Polyangiaceae > DASXHD01. Next base: position 9,831 of record DATIQP010000188.1, read on the forward strand.
ACGAGCACGGCCGCAAGCTGAAGATCTCCGAGTACTTCGGGATCAACACGTTCAGCCTCCAGCAGATGCGCGACAAGCTCCCGAGCGACGTCTACGGCAAGCTCCGCTCCACGCTCGAGCACGGCAAGCGGCTCGACTCGGAGATCGCGAACGTCGTGGCGCACGCCATCAAGGAGTGGGCGCTCGGGCGGGGCGTGACGCACTTCTGCCACTGGTTCCAGCCGCAGACGGGATCCACGGCCGAGAAGCACGACGCGTTCTTGACCTTCGACGACCACAAGATGCCGATCGAGAAGTTCTCGGGCGCGCAGCTGATCCAGAGCGAGCCCGACGCGTCGAGCTTCCCCTCGGGCGGCATGCGCACCACCTTCGAGGCGCGCGGCTACACGGCGTGGGACCCGTCGAGCCCGGTCTTCATCATGGAGAGCGTGGGGACGAGCACGCTGTGCATCCCGAGCGTCTTCATCAGCTACCACGGCGACGCGCTCGACGAGAAGACGGCGCTCGTGCGCAGCGTCGAGATCCTCAGCACCAAGGCCGTGGACCTGCTGGCCACGCTCGGCGTCACCGGGGCGCGCCGCGTGGTGCCCACGCTCGGCGCCGAGCAGGAGTACTTCCTGATCGACCGTGCATTCTACATGCTTCGCCCCGACCTCGTGATGGCCGGGCGCACGCTCGTCGGCGGGCAGCCGCCCAAGGGCCAGCAGCTCGAGGACCACTACTTCGGCAGCATCCCGGCGCGCGTGCTCGCGTTCATGGCCGAGATGGAGCACGAGCTCTTCAAGCTCGGCGTGCCGGTCAAGACGCGCCACAACGAGGTCGCCCCGAGCCAGTTCGAGACGGCGCCGATCTTCGAGGAGGTCAACCTCTCGACCGACCACAACCAGCTCACGATGGAAGTGCTCCGCAAGGTCGCCCAGCGCCACGGCATGGCGTGCCTGCTCCACGAGAAGCCGTTCGCCGGCGTCAACGGGAGCGGCAAGCACAACAACTGGTCGATGGCGATCGTGGGCGGCGGCGACGAGCTCGACGGGCAGAACCTGCTCGATCCCGGCAAGACGCCGCACCAGAACCTGCGCTTTTTGGTCATGCTCGCGGGCGTGCTCAAGGGCGTGCACAAGCACGCGGGGCTGCTGCGCGCGGGCATCGCGTCGAGCGGCAACGATCACCGCCTCGGCGCCAACGAGGCGCCGCCGGCCATCATCAGCGTCTTCCTCGGCGACATGCTCTCGCGGATCCTCGACGACATCGAGAAGGCCGGCAAGTCGAACGAGAGCGGCGAGGCCGCCGTCATCCGCCTCGGCGTGGCGAAGCTGCCCGAGGTCATGAAGGACAACACCGACCGCAACCGCACCTCGCCGTTCGCGTTCACGGGCAACAAGTTCGAGTTCCGCGCGGTGGGCTCGAGCGCGTCGACCGCGTTCCCCGTCACGCTGCTCAACGCCGCCGTCGCCGACGGGCTCTCCGAGCTCAATGCGGCGCTCAAGGCCAAGCTCCAGACCCAGAAGAGCATGGACGCGGCGATCTTCGAGGTCGTCCGCGACGCCATCGCCGAGACCAAGAACGTCCGCTTCGAGGGCAACAACTACGCGGAGGACTGGGTTCGCGAGGCGGAGAAGCGCGCCATTCCGAACCTGCGCAAGACGCCCGAGGCGCTCAAGCAGCTCGTCACCCCGAGCTCGAAGAAGATGCTCGTCGAGTCGGGCGTCTTCAGCGAGGCGGAGCTCACGAGCCGCTACCACGTGCGCCTCGAGCGCTACATGAAGGACATCGCCATCGAGGTCGAGACGCTCACGCAGCTGGTCGACACGATGGTGCTGCCCGCCGCGATCGCGTACCATAGCCGCCTCGCCGAGGGCGGGGCCGCCGCGAAGGCCGCCGGCTTCTCGACCATCCCCCAGAAGGAGAGCGCGGAGCGCATCGCGCACCTGTGCGATCTGCTCGGCCAGCGCAAGAAGCACCTCAGCGAGGTGTTCGCCAAGGCGGAGGCCCTCGAGGACGAGGACGCCAAGGCCACCGCGCTCGCGAACGACGTCGCGCGTGCGATGGTGGAGGTGCGCAACGTCTGCGACGAGCTCGAGGGCATCGTCGCCGACGACGTGTGGCCGCTGCCCAAGTACCGCGAGATGCTCTTCTTGTCGTGATCGCACCGCCCACGGACAGGGAACTCATCGATGAGCTCTGGACAACTCATCGATGAGTTGTCTCGGCTACCGCCGGCGCCCGCGGAAGGCATCGTCCCTCGTCAGTTGACCGGCTGACATGGTTCCTCGCACGCCGTCAGGCCGGCACGCGTCACGCAAAGGCCGATCCCTGAGCATGGCACCGCGCCATAGGCGTCGAGTGGGCAGTTTTCATGCGCGAGGCAGCTACTCACGCCGTCGTAGCTCACGCACTTGGCCTCGGCGACACCGGCGCCAAGCACGAATTGGGTAAAGTAGGCTGCGCAGAAGGCATCGCCGTCCGTCCCAGGGTCGCAGTAGACCACCAACGAGATTGTGGGAGACGGGCCGGTCGTCTGCGGTACTTCAGGGCCAGTGCAGCAAGGCCCAATGCATGCGCTAGTGACAGGATATCCGCCAGGCACCGCTTGTTCCGCCGCCGCCAAACAAGCTTCGTGGCTGGAACAGTAGGAGCACGGCTGCGATGCATCGGTCGGTACCGTCGGCCTGTATCCGTCGCACTTCGAGCCGGGTGGCAGGACAGGGCCGCCGTCCGAGCCGATGAATCCGCCATCGGGCCCTGCGTGTCCAGGCGGCTGCGTCACATCGATTCTTCCGCCGCACACCGGCAAGAGGGCCATCGCCGCAACGGACAAAGCCACGCTCCGCCTCATGGGATCGAGACTACCCTGGTCTGCACGTCCCCGCCCGACAGCCGCGGTCGAACCGCCCGTGTCGGCCAAACTCTGCGCTCGCCTCGTTCTCATCGGCGGTGGCGCGGTGTGGGCCACGAGCGTGGGCTCTCGCTCTCGGAAGGTCGCTCGAGTTGCGATTCCTCACGCTCGCGCAGGGAACTCATCGATGAGTGCTGGACAACTCATCGATGAGTCGTTTTCCCTACTCGCATGAAGAAGAAGAGCGACAGGCAGCTGGCGACCGCCAAGCAGGTCGCCAAGCTGGGGCTCGCGGAGAAGCGGAGGCTCGCCGCGAAGGGCCGCAAGGCGATCGCGATGGTCCTCGCGATGAAGCGCCAGGTCGAGACGGCGTTCTACGCGATGGGCAAGGCGCTGGTGACGCTCGCGGACAAGGGCGTGATCCGCGCGCTCGGGCACCCGAGCTTCGAGGCGCTCTGCCAGGTGGAGCTCAAGATGAGCGACGCTCAGGCGATGCGCTTGATCCACATCGTCGAGAGCTTCCCGCAGCGGGAGGTGGCGCACCTCACGAGCACCAAGGCCACGGCGATCATCGATCTCGCCGGCGCGCTCGGCCACGAGACCACGCCGAGGGGCCTCGTGAAGCGCGGCACGATTCACCTCCCCAGCGGCCAGACGATCGACGTCCGCGGCGCCAGCGCGGCGCGCATCGCCGGCGCGGCGCGGACCGTTCGCGCGCGCCACAACACCGCCCGCGGTCCCGGCCTCCACGTCTCCGCCGAGGACGGTCGGCTCGTGGCGTCGGTCGTGCGAGAGCTTCGTCGCGCGAAGGTCGCGGCGAGGGTCGACGCGATCGCGGCGAGCGCGAAGAGCGGGGCGAAGATGCGGCTCACCGTGAACGTGCGCGACGCGAAGAAGGTGGGTCGGGCGCTGCTCCACGCCGGCTGAGCGAGCGCGAGCGGCGGAGGGCCCCAACCTCGCCACGAGTTGTTACAGTGGGGCGCGTGGAGCCCCTGCCCTTCTTTTCCCGCCTCGTCCTCGCGTACGTCGCGTTCTTCCGGATCCTCTTCGACGGCGCCTTCGCGGCCCGCGTGAGCGCCGTCCGCGGAGGCACGCCCGAGCTCGGCCCCGCGCCAAAGAAAGAGCCCGAGGCGAAAAAGGCGAAGACGGAGGACGGGGCGCTCATCCTGCTTGGCCTCTTGCAGCAGAAGGGGCGGCTGGTGGACTTCCTCCAGCAGGACATCACGACGTTCGGCGACGCCGACGTGGGCACCGCGGCGCGCCTCGTCCACGAGGGCTGCCGCAAGGTGCTCGCCGACCACGTGACGATCGAGCCCGTGCGCGGCGAGGACGAGGGCGGCTCGATCGAGGTCCCGCGCGGCTTCGATCCCGCGGAGGTCAAGCTGGTCGGCGACGTCCGCGGCGACGGGCCGTGGCGCGGGACGCTCAGCCACCGCGGGTGGCGCGCGAGCGGGCTCAAGCTGCCCGAGGCCATGGCCGGCGCCGACGTGGCGGTCCTCGCCCCGGCGGAGGTGGAGCTGAAATGACCCGCGCGGTGGGCATCGATCTCGGCACGACGCACTGCGCGCTCGCGTTCGCGGAAGAGGGCGCGATCGCGACGCTGGAGGTCCCGCAGCTGGTGGCGCCGCGTCTGGTCGAGCCGCGCACGCTCCTGCCGTCGTTCCTGTACCTGCCGCACGCGAGCGAAGGACTCATGCCGCTCCCCTGGGACGCGGAGCGGCGGTTCGCGGTGGGCGAGCTCGCGCGCGAGCGCGCCACCGAGGCGCCGGGCCGCGTGGTCTCGAGCGCCAAGAGCTGGCTGTGCCACCCGCGCGTCGACCGGCGCGCCGCCCTGCTGCCGGCGGGGCAGATCGAGGACGTCGACAAGGTGTCGCCCGTCGAGGCCTCGTGGCGCTACCTCGAGCACCTGGCCGAGGCCTTCGAGGCCTCGCGCTCCGAGCCGCTCGCCTCGCAGTCGATCATTCTCACGGTGCCGGCGTCGTTCGATGCCGCGGCGCGCGAGCTCACCGTCGAGGCGGCCTTCGCCGCCGGCCTCGAGGGCGTCACGCTGCTCGAGGAGCCGCAGGCCGCGCTCTACGCGTGGCTCCACGCGCGGGGCGACGGGTGGCGCAAGGAGCTCCACCCGGGCGACGTCATCCTCGTGGTCGACGTCGGCGGCGGGACCACGGACTTCTCGGCGATCGTCGCGACCGACGATCAAGGCTCGCTCGCCCTCGAGCGCGTGGCGGTGGGCGATCACATCCTGCTCGGCGGCGACAACATGGACCTCGCGCTCATGCACCTGCTCAAGGCGCGGATCGAGGCGGAGGGAAAGACCGTCGACGGCGCGCAGGCCGCGTCTCTCACCTTCGCCTGCCGCGCCGCCAAGGAGCGGCTCCTCTCCGATGATTCGATGGCGTCCGTCCCCATCGCGATCGCCGGGCGCGGCAGCCGCCTGCTCGGCTCGTCGCTCCGGGCGGAGCTTCGCCGCGAGGACGTGGAGCAGTCGCTGCTCGAGGGGTTTCTCCCGGTGGTCGCCAAGGACGCTGCGCCGACGACGCGCGCGCGCTCGGCGCTCACCCAGCTCGGCCTGCCGTACGCGTCGGATCCCGGGATCACGCGGCACCTCGCGCATTTCTTGACGCGTCAGGCCTCCGCGTTGCCCGAGCAGCCCGGCGAGCGCCGCACGATGCTCCACCCGACCTGCGTCCTCTTCAACGGCGGCGTGATGAAGAGCGCGCGCCTGCGCGGGCGCCTGCTCCAGGTGCTCGCGGAGTGGATGAAGCAGGACGGAGCGCCCGCGCCTCGCGAGCTGCCCGGCGCCGACTACGATCTCGGCGTCGCGCGCGGCGCGGTCGCCTACGCCCTGGCCAAGGAGGGCAAGCTGCTGCGGATCCGCGGCGGCACGGCCCGCTCGTACTACGTGGGCATCGAGGACGCGGCTCCGGCGGTGCCGGGCGTCGAGCCTCCGCTCACCGCGCTCTGCGTCGCGCCGTTCGGGATGGAGGAGGGGTCGAGCGTCGAGCTGCCGGGCGAGCTCGGCCTCGTCGTCGGCGAGCGGGTGACGTTCCGTTTCTTCGGATCCAGCGTGCGGCGCGACGACCGCGCCGGCGCGACGCTCGAGCGGTGGACGCCGGGCGAGCTCGAGGAGCTCGCGCCCGTCGAGGTGACGGTCCCGGCCGCCCCGGAGACCGAGGGCAACGTCATCCCCGTCCACCTGCGCGCCGAGGTGACCGCCATCGGCACGCTCAAGCTGGAGGCCCTCGCTCAGGGAGGGAGCGAGGAGCACTTCACCGTCGAGCTCAACGTCCGTTCGTCATGAGCGCCGAGCGCGTCATCGGCATCGACCTCGGCACGTCCAACACGGTCGCGGCGGTGTGCGACGCGCGGGCCGGCGCGACGCCGGCGGTGCTGCCCATCCCGCAGTGGGTCGCGCGCGGCCGCCTCGAGGCGCGCCCGCTCTACCCGTCGTGCCTGTTCTGCCCGCCGGAGGCGGAGCGCGTCGCCGAGGACCCGTTCGGCGAGAGCCCGTGGCTCAGCGGCGAGCTCGCGCGCGCGCGCGGCGCCGAGGTGCCCGGCCGCCTCGTCGCGTCGGCGAAGAGCTGGCTGTGCCACGGCGCGGTCGATCGCTCGGCGTCCATCCTTCCCTGGGGCACCGACGACGCGAGCGTTCTCCGGGTCTCGCCGCTCGAGGCGAGCACGATCTACCTGAGGCACGTCGCGCGTGCGGTCCGCGAAGCGGGAGCCCTCATGCAGGGGGACTCCGTCGTCCTCACGGTGCCCGCCTCGTTCGACGACGCCGCTCGGTCGCTGACGCTGCGCGCCGCGCGCGACGCCGGCCTCTCGCCGGTGCTGCTCGAGGAGCCGACCGCGGCGTTCTACGCCTATCTGGAGGACGCCGCCGCGCTCTCGGCGCTCGTCGCAGAGCGCGGGAGCGCCACCGTCCTGGTCTGCGACGTCGGCGGGGGCACGACGGACCTCTCGCTGCTCAGGGCGGAGAAGGACGCGGCGGGCCTTCGCGTCGAACGCACCGCCGTCGGCCGCCACCTGCTGCTCGGCGGCGACAACATGGATCTGGCGCTGGCCCACGCCGTCGAGCCGCGCCTCGGCTCACCCTCCGGGAAGCTCGCTCCGGCCCAGTTTGCGCAGCTCGTGGCGGCGTGTCGCGACGCCAAGGAGGCGCTGCTCGGCGCGGCGCCGCCCGAAGGGGTCGAGCTCCGGATCGCGCAGCCGGGCGCGAGGCTCGTCGGCGCGATCCTGCGTGCGACGCTGGAGCGCGCCGAGGTCGAGAGGCTCGTGCTCGACGGCTTCTTCCCGGAGATCGGCGCCGCGGAGCCCCAGGCGCGCCCGCGAGCGGGCCTGGTGGGCTTCGGCCTGCCCTTCGAGCACGACGCGGCCATCACGCGGCACGTCCTGCGGTTCTTGGAGCGACACGGTCCGGAGGTCGACGCGGTGCTGCTCAACGGCGGCGTCTTCCTCG
>DATIQP010000189.1:0-8635 GCA_035470765.1 Polyangiaceae bacterium
CGATCCTGCTCGAGAAGAAGATGCACCTGTTCGAGCCGCACCCGCGCTTCTCGTGGACGGTCCACATCGACGGCCTGCGCGAGCGTCACGACGCGGCGGTCTGCCGGGACGGCGTCTTCGACAAGGCGGTCGCCGCCGTGAAGGAGGCCAAGAAGCGGGGGTTCCAGGTCACCACGAACACGACCTTCTTCAAGAGCGACACCCCCGAAGACGTTCGCTCGGTGCTCGATTTCCTCAACGACGAGCTCGAGGTCGACGGGATGATGATCTCGCCAGGTTTCGCCTACGAGAAAGCGCCGAAGCCAGAGGAGTTCTTGAGCGTCCCGGCGGCGCGGAGGCTGTTCCGCGAGGCCTTCGAGGGCCGTCGCGACGAATGGCGCCTCAACCAGAGCCCGCTCTTCCTCGACTTCCTCGAGGGGAAGGCCGAGCTCGAGTGCACGCCGTGGGCCATCCCCAGCTACTCGATCTTCGGCTGGCAGAAGCCCTGCTATCTCATGGCCGACGGCTACGCGAAGACGTACCGCGAGCTGCTCGAGACGACGGATTGGGACGCCTACGGGCGCGGCAAGGACCCGCGCTGCGCGAACTGCATGGCCCACTGCGGCTACGAGCCGTCGGCCGTCCTCGCGACGATGGGCTCGCTGAAGGAATCGATCCGCGCGGCGATCGCGACCTGACGAGGACGAACGACCGATGGAGAGCTCCGGCCAGGCCTTCGGCAAGTTGATCCTCGCGGGCGAGCACGCCGTCGTCTACGGCGTCCCTGCCATCGCCCTGGGGATCGACCGCGGCGCGAGCGCGCGCGCTCGACCGCTCGCCTCGGGGCCGAGCAAGCTCCGGATCGCGCCGTGGTGCGTCCAGGTGAGCGAGGACGACGACCGAGACCTCGGCCTCGCGCTGGCCTCCCTGCTCGCGTCGGTCCGCGCGCGCGGCTCGCTGCCGGCGCTCGAGATCGAGGCCGAGACCGATCTGCCCGCCGGCGGCGGCCTCGGGTGCTCCGCCGCGCTCGGCGTGGCGATCGCGCGCGCAGCCGCCACTCTGTCCGCGGCGGCCGCGACGGACGACGACGTGCGCGATCACGCCATGGCGTGGGAGAGGGTCTTCCACGGCAACCCGTCGGGCATCGACGCGGCGATCGCCACCCTCGGTGGCGCGTTCCAGTTCGTCCGCGGCAATCCCGATCGCACCGGCGGCGAGCGCAGCGTCATGAAGCGCGTCGTTCCCCTCGCACCGCTCGTCCTCGCGGTCGGCCACTCCGGCGCCTCGTCGCGCACCCGCACGATGGTCGAGTCCGTCGCGAGGCAGCGCGCGCAGCGGCGCGCAGAGGTCGAAGCGACGTTCGAACGCATTCGCGAGATCGTCACGAGCGCGCGGCTCGCCTTCGAAGCCGGCGACCGCGTCGCGCTCGGCGCGTTGCTCGACGCGAACCAGGCCCAGCTCGCCGGGCTGTCGCTGTCGACGCAGCCGATCGACGAGCTCTGCGCGTCGGCGCGCGAGGCCGGCGCGCTCGGCGCGAAGCTGACGGGGGCCGGCGGCGGCGGGTGCGTGATCGCGCTCGCCGAAGGCCGCACGGGGGCCGAGCGCATCTTGTCGGAGTGGAAGGCGCGCTCGTTCGCCGGATTCATCGCCGACGTCCACGCGGGCGCGGGCACGCGCCCACACGATCCTGCGGGCACCACGCTCGCGGCAACCTAGGAACACAAATGGCACGCACCTCCAGACTTCCGGGCTTCTACAAGGTCAGCGTCGACGAGCGGCGCGCACTCATCGCAGACGCCACCGGCACCGACGCTCGCGACATCGCCCGCTCGCTCGAGGGCGGAGGGCTCGACGGGGAGACGGCCGACAAGTTCGTCGAGAACGTCCTCGGCACCTACAGCCTGCCCTACGGTGTGGCGCTCAACGTACGCGTCAACGGCCACGACTATGTCGTTCCGATGGTCGTCGAGGAGCCGAGCGTCGTGGCCGCCGCCTCCAACGCGGCGAAGATGATCCGCGAGGGCGGAGGCTTCATCGCCGAGATGGATCCGCCGCTGATGGCCGCCCAGGTGCAGCTCACCGGCGTGCGCAATCGGCCGGCTGCGATGCAGCGCGTGCTCGAGGCCAGGGAGGAGCTCCTCTCCCTCGCCGATCAGGCCATCGTCGGGCTCCTCGAGCGCGGCGGCGGCTCTCGCGCCGTCGAGGTGCGGATGCTCGGCACCGACGTCGACGCGATGCTCGTCGTCCACGTGCTCGTCGACTGTCGCGACGCGATGGGGGCGAACCTCGTCAACGGCGTCGCCGAGCGCGTTGCGCCTCGCCTCGCGGAGCTGACCGGCGGACGCGTGGGGCTGCGCATCCTCTCGAACCTCTGTGACCGGCGCTGCGTGCGCGTGCACTGCCACGTGCCGGCCTCCGCGCTCGCGACCGACGCCATGGACGGCTCCTCGGTCATCGACGGGATCGTCAACGCGTCGCGCTTCGCCGAGCTCGATCCCTACCGCGCCGCCACCCACAACAAGGGCATCATGAACGGCGTCGACGCCGTCACCATCGCGACCGGCAACGACTGGCGCGCCGTCGAGGCCGGCGCCCACGCCTTCGCGGCGCGTACGGGGCACTACTCGCCGCTCGCCACGTGGCATCGCTCGGAGCACGGCGACGTGCTCGTCGGTCGCCTCGAGCTGCCCATGGCGCTCGGCACGGTGGGCGGCACGCTGCGGGTCCACCCCGCGGCGCGCCTCTCACTTCGCTTGCTCGGAGTGACGAGCGCGCAGGACCTCGCCGCGGTCGCCGCGTCCGTGGGCCTGGCGTCGAACCTCGCCGCCGTGCGCGCGCTCGCGACCGACGGTATCCAGCGCGGCCACATGGCTCTGCACGCTCGCTCGGTCGCCGTCGCCGCCGGAGCGACCGGCGACGACGTGGAGCGCGTCGCGACGGCGATCGTCGAGGCGCGAGACATCACGCTCGACGGCGCGCAGCGAGCCTTGTCCGCGCTCCTCGCGCGCCGCAGCGACCGCTCACTCCCGCGCTTCGAGGGCGTGGACGAGCCGTAGCGTCCTCCTCGCATCTCGTTCGTTCGCCCGCGCAAGCTGCGCTATCCTGGAGGGCATGGCGCGCGTCGTCGGGGTGCTCCTCTCGCTCTCGGTGGGCTTGCTCGCATGCTCAGGGGATTCGACCACTCCGGCGAACGACGGCGGCCTTGGAAGCGATGCCCCGGCCGGCTCGGACGCTTCGCCGAGCGACGGCGGGCCCACGGACTCGGCGCCGCCGGTCGACGTCGTGGTGGCGCCCGACGGCTCGCACCCGAGCTGCACGACGAGCCCCAACCAGAAGGGCACGACGCAGCGCACGGCGAGCGGAAATCCGTACGTGGCGTACGTGCCCCAGTCGTACGATCCGCTGAAGTACACGCCGCTCGTCGTCGGCCTGCACGGTGCGGGCGACACGGCCGGAAATTTTCTGACCGTGCTCTGGCAGGCCAACGCCGACGCGCGGGGCTTCATCGTCATTGCGCCGGAGGGAACCGCGCCGCTGAACCCCGGCTACACGTGGAACACGAGCGACGGCGCGCTGGTGCTGGCGGCGGTTGCCGACGTGCTCAAGTGCTACACCATCGACCCCAAGAAGGTCATCCTGCACGGGTTTTCCGCGGGCGGGATCATGGCGTATTACATCGGCCTCGCCGAGGCGCTCACCTTCTCGGGCATCGCGATCAACTCCGCCGACCTCAACTCCGCCGAGGCGGTCGCGGGCGGCTCGCTGCTCCCGTCGCCGTGGCTGATCCCGGTGAGCCACACCCACGGCACGCAGGATCAGAACTTCCCGATTCAGTACGCGCTCGACGGCATCAACACGCTGAACGCGGCGGGCCACCCGACCTTCTGGCACCCCTTCAACGGAGGCCACACGGCCAACGCGGCCCAGACGCTCGTGATGTACGACGACCTCGCGACCTTCTCGGCGCCGTGACGGGGACGCCATGAAGGTCGTCCTCTTCGGAGCCACGGGCATGGTCGGCCAGGGCGTGCTGCGCGAGTGCCTGCTCGATCCGGACGTCGAGGTGGTGCTCACCGTCGGCCGGAGCGCGACCGGCAAGCACCACGAGAAGCTTCGCGAGCTCGTCCACGCCGATCTCTTCGATCTCTCTCCCGTGGAGGACCAGCTCGCGGGCTACGATGCGTGCTTCTTCTGCCTCGGAGTCTCCTCGGCGGGCATGTCCGAGGCCGACTACCGCCATCTGACGTACGACCTCACGCTCGCCGCCGCCCGGACGCTCGCGGCGAAGAACCCTGCGATGACCTTCGTCTACGTCTCCGGCGCCGGCACCGACGCGACGGGCCGCTCGATGTGGGCCCGCGTGAAGGGCGAGACCGAGAACGCCCTGCTGGCGCTGCCGTTCAAGGCCGCGTTCATGTTCCGCCCCGGCGGCATCCTCCCGGTGCACGGCGAGCGCTCGCGAACGCGCCTCTACCGCATCGTCTACGCGATCATGGGGCCGCTGCACCCGCTCTGGAAGGCTCTCATCCCGAACGCCATCACGACGAGCGAGCGCCTCGGCAAGGCCATGCTCGCCGTCGCCAAACACGGTGCGCCCAAGCCGATCCTCGAGACGCGCGACATCAACGCGATCCCGTGACGCGATGAAGGCCGCCAAGCGCAAGCACGCGGTCGATCCTCCCGAGTTGCCGGAGGCCGACGCCATGGAGACGCTCGACGTCGAACGGCTCGTCGCCCAGGCGTACGAGCTCGCGAGGATCGAGGGCGCCACGCTGAACGACGCATCGGCGAGCGGGCTGCGCTTCGAGTCCTGCGTGCTCGTCCGAATCGAGCTCGAGCGCGCATCGCTGCCGAACCTCGGCATGGTGGACGTCCGCCTCGAACGGTCCAGCGCCACCAACGGGATGTGGGCGAAGCCGAACCTCCGGCGCGTCGAGATCGTCGGCGCGCGCCTCACCGGGCTCACGATCGACGACGGGGAGCTCTCGGACGTCCTGTTCCGCGAGTGCAAGGCGGATTTCCTGCGCGTCACCGCGTCGCGCCTGAGGGACGTGCGCTTCGAGGATTGCGTGCTCGCCGAGCTCGACCTGCGCGACTCGCTCCTCGAGCGGGTGGCGTTCGCGGGCTGCGATCTGCGCGGCGCCGACATGAGCAAGGCGAATCTCGGCGCCGTCGACCTCGGCGGCTCCAACGTCGCCGGCCTCGGGCTCACGGCCGCGCAGCTCGGTTCGCTCACCATCGATCCGTCCCAGGCGCTGCCCCTCGTGCAGATTCTCGGGGCGAAGGTCAGGTAGGGCTCCGCTGCTGGCAGTGCGCGCTCACGCCGGCGTCGCCGCCGACGCAGGTCATCCCGAGCGAGGCCTCGGTGCCCGAGTAGCCTCCGAAGCACGCATCGACCGACTGCGCGACGGACGGATCGAGGCGGCCGTCGGGCGTACCGCACTCCCTGCCGCCGGCGCCGCACGAGGTGCGCCCCGTAGGACCGAAGCCCGCGCGCGCCGCCGAAACGTCGCGGATTCCAGGTGGAACACCCCTTGCGACGTCGTCCGTCGGCCATGGCCTATCTCGTCGCGCTGGCAACGACGTTTCTGTTGCTGTCCGCGGCGACGGCGCTTCGACCGGGCCGCAAGGGGGTGTTTGCTCTGCTCGCCTACCCCGTAGGGTGGGCCGCCGGCGAGCTCCCGGCGCAGGCCATCGTCGTGCAGACGGCGCTGCTTGGGCTGCTCTGGTGGTGGGGCTGGCCGCGGGCCCGCTGGCTCGGCGCGCTGGTGGTGGTGCTCGCTCTCTTGGTCGTCGCGGAGAATCTGATCTTGGTCGGGATGTCGTTCCGCGCGCGCGTCATCGTTCGACGCGCGCTCGCGGCCAGCCCGCAGCGTCCCCTCGCGTGCCCCGGACCTGGTGAGGACCGCTTCGGGACGTGGTGGCGCACGGCCCTGCAGATCCCCCTGCACCCGCGCTCGATGGAGCTCGTCCGTGACGTCTCGTACGGGCCGGCGCGACGCCACCTCCTCGACGTGTGGCGCATGCCTGCGACGCCGAAGAGCGCGCCGGTCGTCTTCTACGTCCACGGCGGGGCCTGGACCATGGGCGACAAGCGCACGGAGGGCCGGCCGATGCTGCACGAGCTCTTGGCGCGAGGCTGGGTGGTCGTCGCGGGCGACTACCGGCGCGCCCCGCGTCACCCGTGGCCGGCCCAGATCGAGGACGTCACGCGAACGCTCGCGTGGATCAAGCGGAACATCGCGACCTACGGGGGCGACCCCGCGCGGGTCGTCGTCGCCGGGTGCTCGGCGGGCGGTCACCTCGCGGCGCTGCTGGCTCTGACGGGCGACGACCCTACGTGGCGACCCAGGGACGTCACGGCGGTCACGGACTGGTCGGTTCGCGGCTGCATGTCCTTCTACGGCGTGCTCGAGATGACGGGCGACGAGTCGCACTGGCACGGGCTGGGTCGAGGGCTGCGCAGGCTCCTGGAGTCGCACGTCGTCCGACGACCGCTGGTCGGCAACGAGGAGCTGTACCGGCAACTGTCGCCCTACCACCGCATCCACGAGGGAGCGCCGCCGTTTCTCGTGGTCCAGGGCGCCAACGACACCCTCGTCGACGTGAACGTCGCGCGCGACTTCGTCCGGAAGTTTCGCCAGGTGGCGCAGGCGCCGATCTACTACGTCGAGTTACCCTTCACGCAGCACGCGTTCGACGCCACCGCGAGCCCGCGCACGTCGGCGACCACACGCGCGGCCGTCGCTTTCGCGACTTCGATCACCTCGCCGCACCCGGCGCTCACGCCTTCCCCGCGTCCAGTCGCATCCCCGAGGTGAGACATGTCAAAACCCTTTCCGCCCATCCCGGCTCTCACGCCCATGCTCCGCGACCTCCTCCTCGTCACCTTGGCTGCCATCGGGTTCACGTCGTGCTCGAAGGATCGCCCGCCAAGAGACGACGCCGCGATCGTCGCGCGTGCGCAGGCCGCGCTCGGCCCGTACAAGTCAGGCCTCAAGGCCGAGCTGGCCCAGGCCCTCGCGAAGGGCCCTGAGGCCGCCATCGACGTCTGCGCCGAGCGCGCGCCCGCCCTCGCGCGCGAGAATTCGAAGGACGGCGTCCGCGTCGGGCGCTCCGCGCTCAAGCTCCGCAACTCCGCAAACGCCGCGCCGGCCTGGCTCGCGCCCGTGATGGACGACCTGTCGAAGGCTCCGAGCGGCGCGAGCGAGCACCGCGTCGTGAGCTTGCCGGGCGGCCGCTTCGGGTACGCCGAGCCCATCTGGGTTCAACCGCAATGCCTCGTGTGCCACGGAGAGAACATCGCGCCGTCGCTCGACGCCAAGCTCCGCGAGCGTTACCCGTCCGACGCGGCGCGAGGCTTCCGCCAAGGCGACTTCCGCGGCGTCTTCTACGCCGAGCTCGACGCGGCAAAGTAGCGGGTGGCACCATGTAGTATGCAGTGGCATATCGCCCCGCATGCGCTACACAGCCCCACCATGCATCGAAACCTGCTTGTTCTTGGGGGATTTTTCGCTTGTTTGACGGACTGCGCCTTCTCCTCCGAGGACGTCCAGAGCAGCGAGGACGACCTCCGGGCGAAGGCCGACGAGGAGTGGTTCTACAGCGGGCCGATGCCGGTCCTCGAGCAGCCGCACCTCACGGTGTCGCTCGAGGGCAACACCGCGCGCCTGTCGGGGCTGCTCCCGCTGAACGCGACCGTTCCGGACATGCCCAACGTGAAGGCGAAGAGCGAGAACGGTCGCACCCGCATCGACGCCGCCTATCCCATCGCGACGGCGCGCGCGGGCAAGAGCAACTCGAGCCCGGGCACCTACGGCTTCTACTTCGCGATGCCCTATCGGCCGAACGGCCAGGCGTGGACTCCGCAAGAGGGCACGCACTTCGTGACGTGGGGCGGCTTTCCGTTCATCGCCTACAACAACGGCATCGCGTTCCACGGACCGATCACGCCGCTGACGAACACGTCGAGCCTCAGCGTCTAATATCTCAAGCGCGGCGACGTGTCGGGCGGCTGCAATCGCATGATGGGCGAGCACGTCGTCGAGCTCGCCCACGCGATCGGCGTCGACATGCGAAAGGTCTACACCGCGAACCAGAGCTTCGTTCCGAAGACGACCGCGAAGGTGGACGTCATCGGCGGGTACGACAGCTACGACGGCAAGCTCGTCGACGTCGACTACCCGACGGACGTGGGCGTGGTTCGTCCGGCCAAGGTGGTGGGCGCGGCCAACGTCGAGATGTTCGGCTCGTGGGTGGCCTCCGAGCAGCCCAACGGGAAGGATCTTCCGCCGGACATGAAGTGGGAGGGCGGCGTCGCGGGCGACTACTACGTCTTCGCCGAGCACGCGATCCACGACATCGTCTGCTCCGTCCCGAAGGCGGACCTACCCAAGCTCAAGGCGTGGGCCACCAAGCGCGGCGGCGAGGTCCCTGCCGACTTCTGCCCGAAGAAGGCCTGCTACCTCAACGCGGTCCGCACGGGCACGACGCCTTCCTGCTGAGGCCCCGCTACACGCGCGGGCGAACCTGCTTGCGGACCTTCTTGATGAACGTCTGCGTGCAGTCGCCGTGCGTGGACTCGTGGTCGATGATCTCGCGGATGAGGCGCGCCTTCACGTCGGCGGCGCAGACCACGCTGTTCTTCACCTCGTTC
>DATIQP010000190.1:0-1919 GCA_035470765.1 Polyangiaceae bacterium
TGCCGATGAAGCACGCCGTCGCGCCGAGGTACATGCTGTAGCCGCTCGGCACGTGGAAGTAGAAGATCTTCTGGACGATGCCCATCGTCTTCTCGATGGGCGCGCGGAAGAAGACCACGTGGAGCGTGGCGGCGTAGAGGACCGCCGACGCCAGGAGGAGCAGGCTGAAGACGAAGTCGGCCGCGTGACGCTTCGGAGCCATGGGTGCGGCCGGCACGGTAGTGTGCCCGGCGCCCGCCCGCAAGCGCGGCTCGGCCTACTGCGCGAGGCGGGAGGCGACCTCGGGTGGCAAAGCCACGTCGGAGGACCGCCGTACGGCCCCGTCGCCCCGGACGACCGTCCCGCGGCCGAGGTCGAAAAGCTCGCGCTGGCCGTTCGGCAACACCACGAGCAGGGCCGGCTCGTCCACGTAGGCCGGCGTGTACGCGCTGACGACGCGGACGCGCGGCGCGGGCGGGGCGGCCATCCAGTCGTCGCAATCCATCGGGGCGACGGGCGCTGCGTTCATCACGTGGAGGAGGGTGGGCGCCAGATCGCACGCCGCGACCTGAGCGTCCTGCATCGACAGGTAGCGGGCGAAGGGCTCCGAGCGCGGCGGAAAGAGCAGGAGCGGGTCACGCACGACGTTGGACTGGTAGCCGTGGTTGAAGAAGGCTCCGCCCTCGCCGAGCGCCTGGCCGTGATCGCTCGTGAAGAACATCCACGCCTCGGGGTCGCGCGCGCGGAGCGCCTCGAAGACCCGGGCGACGTACTCGTCGGTCACGCGCACCGTGTTGTCGTAGGCGTTCACCGAGTTCACCCCATCCTCGGGCAGGAAGATCTTGCGCGACGCGGGGGAGTGGGAGGCGTACGGCGCGTGGCTCCCGTTCATGTGGAGCACGACGAAGAAGGGCTCGGGGAGGGAACGCAGCGCGGGGAGCACGCCCTTCTCGAGGACCGCGAGGTCGTCGGCCCCGCGCATGACGTCCACGTCGGCCGCGAACTCGATGCCCGTCCGGAAGATGTCGGCGCCCTCGCGGAACAGCACGTCGAAGTTGCCCCACGACTCCTCCTGCGCGCTGATGAAGGCGGTGTGGTAGCCGCGCGCCTTGGCGTACTCGATCACCGTCGGCGCGCGGAAGATGCGCCCGCCGGCGTCGGGGCCCTCGAGGCCCGTGAGGATGTAGGGGACGCTCGTGCGCGTGTTGGGGCCCATGACCGTCGCGTCGCGGAATGCCACGAGCTCATGGCCGTCCGAGAGAGCCTGAAGGCGAGGAGACGTGTCGCGCGCGTAGCCGTAGAGGCCGAGGTGGCTCGCGGCGAGCGACTCGCCCACGATCAACACGATGTTGGGCCTCGGGGCGGGCGACGGCATCGGAGGCACCGAGACGTGCGCACCGGCGCGCGAGAGCACCGTGGCCCGGTGCAAGAGGCCTGCGATCGTGCAGCCGAACGCGGGCTGCGAGTGCTCGAGCGTGGGAGACGCTCGCCAGTAGGTCGCGCCCGCCGCGAAGGTCAGGGCGAGCGCCGCCGAGGCGGGGACGGCCCAGCGGGCCCGGAGCGGGCGCGCCTCGCGCGGGAGCAGCCACGCGCACGCCATCGCCAGGAGACCGACGAAGAGGGCCCCGAAGCCGTAGGTGCCCGCGCCGGTCGCGATCGCGGCGAGCGCCACGCGGGGCGAGTCGGCGAGCTCGACGAGATCGGTCGGCTCGACGAACTGGCCGTACGCGCGGAACATGCCCCACTGGATCGCCATGGGCGCGGCGACGAGGGCAGCGAAGAGCGCGACGCGAGGCCGGGGGCGGACCATGACCACCAGGCGCAACACGATCCACAGCGCGACGCTCGCGGCGGCGTAGTTGCACAGCCCGCGCAGCGTCTCCAGGCGCGGCAGCAAGAAACTCGCCCGCCCGACGAGGTCGACCGCGACGAGCGCCGCC
>DATIQP010000191.1:0-8277 GCA_035470765.1 Polyangiaceae bacterium
CTCGAGCTTGAGCCCGAGCTCCTCGGCGATGACCTGACCTCCGGTGAGCGTCGCGATGTCCTTGAGCATCTCCTTGCGGCGGTCGCCGAAGCCGGGGGCCTTGGCGGCGGCGCAGTGGAGCGTGCCACGGAGCTTGTTGACCACGAGCGTGGCGAGCGCCTCGCCCTCGATGTCCTCGGAGATGATCACGAGCGGCTTCTGGCTGCGCGCGATCGCCTCGAGCACCGGGAGAAGATCCTTCATGTTGCTGATCTTCTTCTCGCTGATGAGGATGTACGCGTCCTCGAGCACCGCCTCCATGCGCTCCGGATCGGTGACGAAGTACGGCGAGAGGTAGCCGCGGTCGAACTGCATGCCCTCGACCACGTCGAGCGTCGTCTCCGCGGTCTTGCTCTCCTCGACCGTGATGACGCCTTCCTTGCCGACCTTGGCCATCGCCTCGGCGAGCTTGGAGCCGATCTCGGCGTCGCCGTTGGCGCTGATGGTGCCGACCTGCTCGATCTCCTTCGGATCCTTGGTCTGCTTGGCCATCTTCTTGAGCTGCTCGACCAGCGTCTCGACCGCCTTGTCGATGCCGCGCTTGATCTCCATCGGGTTGTGGCCCGCCGCGACGAGCTTGCTGCCCTCGCGGTAGATCGCCTGCGCGAGCACGGTGGCCGTCGTGGTGCCGTCGCCGGCGACGTCACTCGTCTTGCTGGCGACCTCGCGCACCATCTGGGCGCCCATGTTCTCGAAGCGGTTCTCGAGCTCGATCTCCTTGGCGACGGTGACGCCGTCCTTGGTGACCGTCGGCGAGCCGAAGCTCTTCTCGATGACGACGTTGCGACCCTTGGGGCCGAGGGTGACCTTCACCGCGTCCGCGAGGGCGTTGACGCCGGCGAGGATGAGGTTGCGGGCAGCTTCCGTGTAGACGATTTCTTTGGCGCTCATGGTTCTTCTTCCTCTTCAGCTCACTTCAAGATCACGCCGAGGATGTCGTCCTCGCGCAGGATGAGGCGCTCTTCGCCGTCGATCTTCACTTCGGTTCCGCTGTACTTGCCGAACAAGACGCGGTCGCCGACCTTGACGTCGAGCGGGCGGACCTTGCCGTCTTCCTGGACCTTGCCGTTGCCCACGGCGATGACTTCGCCCTCGATGGGCTTCTCTTTGGCGGTGTCGGGGATGATGATCCCGCCCTTGGTCTTCTCTTCCTCTTTCACGCGCTTCACGATGACCCGGTCCTGGAGGGGGCGAATGCCAGCCATGTTGTTTCTCCTTGTATTTCCGACCGCTTAGCGGCCCGTAGTGTGTGGGTTGGTGCCCTTGTTAGCACTCGCCATGGACGAGTGCTAACCGGCCGGGCGCAACATAAACTCATCGGGCGCGCCGTCAAGGGTCGGGCCAGCAGTTTCGCGGAGCTCGGCCAAATCGCCGGAATTCTTCGGCTTGAGACGCAGACGGCGCCCGAGATGGGGTCGGCGCCCTAGAACTCGTACTTCAGGCCGAGACTCGGGACGAGCGCGATGACCACGGACCCGGCGACGCTGTCGCCCGTGAAGTTGCCCTCGCCGTCCGCGCCGGTCAGCACCGTCTTCGTGGCATCCCAGCGAGGCACCGAGACCGCGGCCAGGATGTGGCCGGCGACTCCAACGTTCAGCTCGACGTGCTGGCCGAAGCGCCGCCCGAAGCGGACCTCGGGCGCGATGTCGAGGTAGGCGGCCGTGGGGCTCTGGCTGGTGTCGAGGGCGAAGGCGCCGCCCTTGGAGTCGGTGAAGCTTCCCGTCCTGTGATCGCGGACGGAGCCGATGAAGACGCCGAAGCCGAGCCGTAGCGTGAGCGGCCAGTCGCCGCGCGTGCGGTACTGACCGTCGATGCCGGCGACGAGACCTCCCATCAACAAGCCGTCGTGGGTGGTGGTGCTGTGGCTGATGCGGGCGCCGGGCGAGGTGATCGTCGTCGTGCGGTCGTCGATCGAGCTCCCGAGAAGGAGATACCCCGCGTGCAACCCGAGACCAAGGCCGACGGCGAATTGATACGTGCCGTGCAGCTGGCCCTCGAAGCCGAGGGGCAGGGACGAAGAGCAGCCCGAAGTACAAGAGCTCGCCAGGTCGCTGCCATTGAGCAACCCGAGCGCCAGGCCCAGGTCGATCTCCAGGGCGATGCTGCCGCGCCCGCCGGGCGCGGCGAGGGGCTCGAGCGACGCGGCGACGACTTCCTTCGCTCCGTCGCCGATCGTGACGTCGCGAGCGAGGGGCGCGTAGCCCTCGGCAGACGCTTCGACCCGGTGAGCGCCGGGTCGCAGGCGGCCGTCCCACACGCCGCGGCCGACGGGCACGCCGTCGATGGTCACCGCGGCGGACGAGGGCTTCGGATCGACGCGCAGCTCGGCGCCGAGCTGCTCCGCGGTCAGGTCGAGCGAGGTGAGCTGCTCGAGCTTCACCTCGGTGAGCTTGGGCGGAGTGCCGAGGTTGCCCTCGCCCTTCAGCAACACCGTGTGCGGACCTGGGGCGAGCGCGCCCTCCCACGGCGTCCGCCCCACGACCGCGCCGTCGACCACGATCTCGAGCGACTTGCCGGCGTGCTCCGCGACGCGAAGACGCCCGGCCTGCGTGAGCGCTGCGAGCTGCGCGTGCACCGTCGCGGCCTGCCGGCCGACGAGATCGACGCGCGCTTCGAAGGGGAGCGTGTCCTCCTTGGTGACGCGAATGGAGTGGGTGCCGGCCGACAAGCGAAGGGGTTTGATCGGGGTCTTGCCGCGATCGATCCCGTCGATGGTCACCGACGCGCCGTCGGGCGCCCCGTCGATCGCGATCGTCCCGACCGAAGCTTGAAGCTCGCCGATCTCCCGCTGCGCGAGGGCGCGATCGGCCGGCGCGAGATCGGGGAAGTCGCGAAGGAGCGCCTCGTACATGTCGAGCGCCTCGTCGAATCGCCCCACCCTGCGCAAGCAGATCGCCGCGTCCTTGGTGTTGCCGCGCGTCGGGAAGAGCTCTCGGGACTTGAGGAACTCGACCAGGGCGGCCTGCCACTCTTCGCGGTCGAAGTGAGACAACCCGAGCTCGAAGTGACTCCGCGCCTCTTCTTTCTGAGCGTCCGTCGGCGCCGGCTTGGTCTGGGCCCACGCGAGCCGCGAGGTAGTAGCCGAGATCGAAAGTGCGACGAGCAAGGCCGCGAGGGCGCGGGTATGGGTCATTCGAAGCTACGCTGAACGGTGGGCGTGGTCTTGGTGGTCTTGGCGGTGGTCGCCGTCGCGGGTGGAGTGGTGGCGACGGGTTGAGTGGCGGTTGCGGCGGCAGCCGCGGTCGACTTGGTGGTCACGGTGGGCGGTGGTGTCCCGTGCGACGCGACGGAGTGCGCCGTGCTCGCGGGGGCGGGGAGCTCGACGCGCGACGGCACCGCCCCCGACTCGGCGATGACGACGTCGGTGGTGGTCTCGCGGCTGCCTTGGGCGAGGTGGACGTGATGCACGCTCCCGATGTCGCCGGACAGCGCGAGCTTGCCGTCCTGCGCCGTCGCAGCGACGCCGTCGACATCGACCTTCGCGTCGCTCGGCGCAATGGCGAGCGTGACCGTCCGGATCGACGTCGGCTTCGCCGAGACCTCGGCGGTGACGCTCGGTGTCGCGCTCGCCGCCGTCGCGTTCTCGTTGGAGTGTCTGGAGGCTCGGAGGGCAAGACCCCCGGCGACGGAGCCCGCGACGAGAATGGCCGCGCCGAGCGGCGCGATCCAACGGAGCGGCGAGCTCCGCGAGACCGCGGCGGGTACGCTCTGGCTCGCGCCGAAGCCCGCGGTCGTCGTGGTCGGCGACGATTGTCCGAGTGCCACGACGTTGGGCGAGCTCGCGGCGACCGTCTCCGCGAGCGGTGACTGCGGGCCGCTTCGATCGGCGCCGGGCACGCTGAAGCGCGGGGCGGTGACGTTGCGCACCGCGGGCGGCATCGCCGTGAGCATCTCCTCGTGGAGGCGGCCGCCCTGCGGCAGAAGCGCCATGATCGCGGCGTGCATCTCCGCCGCCGACTGATAGCGCGCGGCCGGATCGGGCGTGAGCGCCTTGTGCACGATCGCCGCAATCTCGGGCGGCACCCAGGGGGCGCGGTCCTGGAGGGGAGGCATGGTCGGCGCGCAGATCGCGAGGATGAGCTCGCCGATCGTGGTGCACTCGGCGTGCGGCGTCGTTCCGGCGAGCGCCTCGTAGAGCACGACGCCGAGCGACCAGATGTCGGAGCGGTGATCGAGGGTCTTGGCGCCCTTGGCCTGCTCGGGCGACATGTACAGGGGCGACCCGAGCATCGAGCCCGTGCGCGTGAGCCCGTGATCGCCCGACGCGGCGAACTGGTCGGCGCGGACCTTGGCGATGCCGAAGTCGAGCAGCTTGACGAGGATGTCGCCCGACTCGCGCCGCGAGAGGAAGAGGTTCGCCGACTTGATGTCGCGGTGCACGATGCCCGCCTCGTGCGCGCGCCGCAGCCCGACGCACGCCTGCGCGAGGATGCGAAGGGCCAGATCGGGAGCGAGCGATCCCAGGCGTTCGATGAGCTGCTGGACGTCCTCACCCGTCAGCAGCTCCATCACCATGTAGGGATTCTGCGTGGCGGGGTCGACGCCCGTGTCGAGGACCTGCACGACATGATCGGAGTCGATGGCGCCGCTCGCGCGTGCCTCGAGCTGAAAGCGCCGGACGACGTCCGGCCCCGCCGCGAGCGCCTGCGAGACGATGACCTTCACCGCGACGCGCCGGTTGGTACCGACGTGGCGCGCCTCGTAGACGGCGCCCATGCCGCCCTGCCCGAGCTGGCGGATGATCTGGTACTTGCTGTCGATGAACTGGGGTTGGGCGTTCATGCCGAGGGTCGACGCGCGCTACTGCGCACCAAGGTCGATGCTACCGCAAGGGGGGTGAGGGCGGGGGCGCAAGTCGGTCGCGCACGCGACGACGTCTGGTCAGGATGGAAGCGACGGCCACTGCGAGGAGCGCGGTGGTCCACGGCGCAGACCCGTCCGAGGAAGCGTTGCAGCTGCAGCCGCTGCTGCCGCCCGAAGAAGGCGGCGCGACGCACTGCCCGGCGGGACTGCAGACGTTGGGCGCGACGCAGTCGTCGACCGAGACGCACGAGGTCTTGCAGCCGTTCTTGCACGCGTACGGCGTGCAATCCTGGGAGGGGCCCGTCGGCGGCTGGGCCGTGTGGTCGTCGATGCACGTCGCGGTCACGATCGTGGTGCACGCACCGCCCACGCAACTGAGCCCCGTGACGCAGTCCGCGTCGACGGTGCACGTCGTCTTGCACTTGCTGCCGTCCGACGTGCACACGAGGTTGTTGCACGAGTGGGCCGAGCCGACCAGACAGGAGCCTTTGCCATCGCAGTAGCTGTCGGTCTCGACGCTGGACGTGCACGTCGAGCCGCAGACGGTGGTGGACGGCGGGAAAGCACATGCGTTCGTGACCGTGCCATCGCACGTGCTCGCGCAGGTTCCCGTCCCGACACAAGCCGTGCGTGAGCCGTGAGGTGCGCCGGTCACGGGCGTGCAGGTGCCCATGTGCCCCGAGACGTCGCAGGCGGCGCACTGGTCCGTGCACGAGGTGTTGCAGCAGACGCCGTCGGTGCAGGAGAGCCCCGCCGCGCACGCTCCGGCGCTGGCACAAGGCTTCCCCGCGGTCAGCTCGGGATCGGCGATCTTGGTGACGAACGCGTCGCTGGCGCCGCCCGCGTTCGCGTTCTGGTACGCGCTCGCGGTAGGGAAGTTCGCCGAAGTCGTGCTCCCCGCCACGTAGGCGCCGCCCGCGCCGTCGACGGCGATGCCAAAGCCGAGATCGTCCCCACTGCCACCGAGGTAGGTCGAATAGGTGAGTGCCGACCCGGCGGCGCTCAGCCTGATGACGAACGCATCGGAGTTGCCGCCGGCGTTCGTGCCTTGGTACGCGCTCGCGGTGGGGAAGTTCGTCGAGCTCGTGTTCCCGGTCACGTAGGCGCTGCCCGTGGCGTCGACCGCGATGCCACCGGCTCCATCGCCGCCATTGCCGCCGAGGTAGGTCGAATAGGTGAGCGCCGATCCGGCAGCGCCGAGCTTGGTGACGAACGCGTCGCTGGTGCCGGAGAGGGTGGCTTGGAAGGGGCCTGCGGTCGGGAAGTTCGTCGAGTACGTGAAGCCGGCCACGTAGGCGCTGCCGCTCCCATCGACCGCGATGCCCTCACCAGAGTCCTGGGCACTGCCGCCGAGGTAGGTCGAATAAACGAGCGCCGACCCGGAAGCGTTGAGCTTGGTCACGAACGTGTCAGTGCCGCCGCTGAGAGTGCCTTTGTACGCGCTCGCGGTCGGAAAGTTCGTCGAAGACGTCCATCCCACCACGTAGGCGTTTCCGCTCCCGTCGACCGCAATGCCATAGCCATAGTCCGGATTGCTGCCGCCGAGGTAACCCGAATAGGTGACCACTCCAGCGGCGGTGAACTTGGTGACGAACGCGTCGTAAGAGCCGCTGTTGTACAATCTGTACCCGCCCCCGACCGGGAAGTCCGTCGCGTTCGTGGACCCCGTCACGTACGCGTTTCCGCTGCCGTCGACCGCGATGCCACGGGCCTCGTTGTCGCCGGAGCCGCCGAGGTAGGTCGAATAGGTGAGCGCCGATCCGGTGGCGCTCAGCTTGGTGACGAACGCGGCGTAGGCTCCGACGCCGGACGAGCCTTGGAACGCGTTCACGGTTGGGATTGTCCCATTCGTGTATCCCGTGACGTACGCGTTGCCGCTCGCGTCGACCGCGATGCCTTTCCCATAGCTGTTGGTGCCGAGGTAGGTCGAGTAGACGAGCGCGTTGCCGCTCGCGTTGAGCTTGGTGACGAACGCGGAGCTGGCACCGGTGGTTTGGTACGCGCCCGCGGTCGGAAAGTCCGTCGAGGTCGTCTGCCCGGTCACGTAGGCGCTGCCTGCGGAGTCGACCGCGATGCCCGCGCCATTGCCAGCTTCGGCGCCGGATCCCCCCAGGTAGGTGGAGTACGTGAACACCGGATCGATCAGCAGAGCCCGTGTCCCATCGTAGTCGTCCACGGCAAAAGCGACTCGCTTCGCCCCGCGCAGCACGTAGCGAGTGCGCAGCTCCCGCCCATCCTGGACCACCTTCGGCGGCCTCTGCGCCAGCACGCCCGCGGCGGTCGCGATCTCGAGCGACCCATCCTCGGCCACGTCGATTCGATCGGCCCCCTCGATCTCGAACGTGAGACCCCTCGCGTCCACGCCCGCTGCGACCTCGAGGTCGTACTCGAGGCCGCTCTCCCCGCCGTGCCACAGCACCTCGACGCCGGGCACCCAGCCCTTCGCGCGCACCTGGCCGTAGTTGGGCACGTTGGTCCGCCACTTCGTGGCGTCGTTCCCCAGGAAGAAGTTGCTCTTCGTGATGAGCTGCTCCTCGCCCTTGGGCGCGGCTGGCTTGGCGCCCACGATCTTCAGGGTCACCGCGGCGGTCTTCGCCTCCGCGAGCGCCTCGTCACGCGCCGCGCGCTCCTCCTCCGGTGACATGCCTGCCGTGCGAGGCGACGCCTTCACGTCGCGCAGACCGATCGTCATCCCCTCGTCGGTGAGGAACAGCGTCGCGCCGCCCTGCCGCGCCACGAAGCGCACCCGCGGATCCCACTGACCCGCGTTCGCCTCGAAGCGAAGCGGCAGCTTCGTCATTCGCGCCGTCACGGTCGCGAGAGCCTCGGCAGGCTTCTCCGATCCGACGCCGGGCGTCGGCGTGGTCTTGGCGGCGCCCCCTGGCTCGCCATCCGCGAAGAGAACACACACCACCGCGAGGAACACCCGAGCGAGCGCGCGTAAGCTTGTCATTCATCCTCCAGAAAGCACACCGAGCGGGATGCGTCTCTGGGCGGTGTGACCGCCTGCCCCTCTCAGCACGCGTCCCGAACGAGTGGCGTTGCGGGATAGTACGCGCGGCCGGCTTCGTTGTCTGCAGGGGCCACGTCCGGGAAGACGGTGGGCGCCGTCGGCGGTCTGCCGCACGGCGACCCTGGTGGCGGCTCTCAGGGACGTGCCGATGTCGATTGTGAGCACTCGCGCGCGCTGAGTGCCAACGGGCAGCGAACGCTCTGCGCGCACGGAACCGGCAAAATCATGGCACTTCCGCGTCGAACGGCGAGGCGCACATGTAGTTGCTGCAACGCGCGCGTGGGGCGCGACGATTTTGCCTTTTTCGAGGTTTGCCGTACACGTGCTGTGTAGGCATGAGCATCGTCGCAACCGGGTCGGTCGCGAGCTTCTTCGACGAAGTGGTGGAGGACGCGCTGAAGGCGCGGCAGGTCGAAGCGTCC
>DATIQP010000192.1:0-1531 GCA_035470765.1 Polyangiaceae bacterium
CGACGTCCTCGCGCGGAGGGGCGCGACCGAGGCGTATCGCAAGGTCGCCGGCGTCCTCGTCGAGGCCGTGCTCACCGGCTCGAGGGTCGAGGCGATCGTCGTCGGCATCGGGCTGAACGTCCACACGCGCTCGTTCCCGGAGGAGATCGCCGGCACCGCCACGTCGGTGGCGCTCGTCGGGGGGGCCGGGACGAACCCGCCAGATCGAGCGACGGTCCTCGCGGACGTCCTCGAAGGCCTGGACCGCGACGTGGCGCACGTGGCGGCGCGAGGCGTGGGCCTCGTGCACGCGCGGCTGCGGAGCGCCGACGTGCTCCTCGGGGCGGCGATTCGCACCGAATCGGTCAGCGGAACGGCCGAGGGCATCGACCTCGACGGCCGCCTCTGCGTCCGGGCGACCGACGGGGCGCTGGTGCGTGTCGCCTCCGGCGAAGTACACCTGGGTTGGGGTTGACGCCATGAGCCACCGAGCAAGCTTTGCCTGTTTCGCCGGATGCGGGGAGCACTATCCCCTCGACGAGATCGTCTACCGCTGCAAGCGCTGCGGCGCGCTGCTGGACGTGGAGCACGACGTGAGCGCGCTGCGCGATCGGAGCGCCTCCGACTGGATGGCGCTCTTCGACCGCCGGTGGATGCGCACGGAGTGGCCGTACGGCTCCGGCGTCTGGGGCAAGCTCGAGTGGGTCTACCCGGGCATCGACCACGCCTCCATCGTGAGCTTCGCCGAGGGCGGCTCGAACCTGCTCTGGGCCGAGCGCTACGGCCGCGAGATCGGCCTGTCGGACCTGTGGATCAAGCAGTGCGGCAACTCACACACCGGCTCGTTCAAGGATCTCGGCATGACGGTGCTCGTCTCCGCCGTGCGCGAGATGATCCGCCGCGGCCGATCGGTGCGCGCCATCGCGTGCGCGAGCACGGGCGACACCTCGGCGGCGCTCGCGGCCTACTGCGCCGCGGCCGGGCTGCCGGCGCTCGTGCTGTTGCCGCGCGACAAGGTCTCCATCGCCCAGCTGCTCCAGCCCATCGCGAACGGCGCGATCGTCCTTTCGCTCGACACCGATTTCGACGGGTGCATGCGCGTGGTGAAGGACCTCACCCAGGACGGCTCGATCTACCTCGCCAACTCGATGAACAGCCTCCGCATCGAGGGCCAGAAGACGGTCGCCGTCGAGATGGTGCAGCAGTTCGACTGGGCGGTGCCCGACTGGGTGGTGGTGCCGGGCGGCAACCTCGGCAACGTCTACGCGCTCGGCAAGGGCTTCATGCTCATGCGCGATCTCGGGATCATCCCGAAGCTGCCGCGGCTCTGCGTCGCGCAGGCCGAGCGGGCGAACCCGCTGTACCGGGCGTTCCTGGCGGGCTTCGACAGGTACGCGCCCATCACCGCCCAGCCGACGGCGGCGAGCGCGATCCAGATCGGCGATCCGGTGAGCATCCACCGAGCCGTGCGGGTGCTGCAGGCGACGAACGGCGTCGTCGAGCAGGCGACCGAGGACGAGCTCGCCGACGCGGTGGCCCGGGGCGACCGCAC
>DATIQP010000193.1:0-4142 GCA_035470765.1 Polyangiaceae bacterium
CGTCCCCGCCGCCTACAACGCCTCGTTCGACAAGACCTTCTTGCTCGGCGAGTACGCGCGCCTCGACGTACGCCTGGAGAAGTCCCCTCCCGCGCTGCGCCGCGAGGTCGAGTGGTTCGACCCCCTCGTCTGGGCCCGCGAGATCCAGGCCGACGAGCGCTCCCGGGCCCTCGGCGAGGTCGCGGCCCGCCTCGGCATTCAGCTCGAGCAGGCGCACCGCGCCAGCGAGGACGCCGAGGCCGCCCTGCGCGTCCTCTATGCCCTGGCACAGGACGCACGGGTTCCGCGCCCCTACGGCGCCATGGTGCAGGAACAGCGCCGCATTGGCCTGTTGCAGGCCGACGAACGCCGGCGCTGGCAGCGGTCCCCTTGATTTGCCGCAAATCCTTCACCATGAGGAGGGGTGACGCAGCGCGCGAAGCCGGCCTATGATGCCCCCGTTGCGACCACCCATCGGAGGTTCCCCGTGACCGACACTGCGGAGATCAAGATCAGCGACAGCGTTAAGATCGACGTGCCTCTCGTCGTGGGGAGCGAGGGAGAAAAGGCGCTCGACATCGCGAGCCTGCGGGCCAAGACCGGCCTCGTGACGCTCGACCCGGCGTTCATGAACACCGCCTCGACCAGGAGCGCGATCACGTTCATCGACGGCGACAAGGGCATCCTGCGTTACCGCGGCATCCCGATCGAGCAGCTCGCCGAGCACTCGACCTTCGTCGAGACGAGCTTTCTGCTCATCAACGGGCACTTGCCCAGCAAGAGCGAGCTCAACCACTTCTCGGACCTGCTCACCCGTCACTCGCTCATCCACGAGGACATGAGGCGCTTCTTCGAGGGCTTCCCGACGACGGCCCACCCGATGGCGGTGCTCTCGTCGATGGTGCTCGCGCTCTCGAGCTTCTACCCGGAAGCGATCGACGTGAACAACACCGACCAGATCGACATGACGATCGCGCGGCTGCTCGCCAAGGTGCGGACGATCGCGGCCTTCGCCTACAAGAAGTCGATCGGCCAGCCGATGGTCTATCCGAAGAACTCGCTCAGCTACTGCGCGAACTTCCTCAACATGATGTTCGCCGTGCCCGCCGAGCCGTACGAGGTCGACGAGGAGCTCGTGAAGGTGATGAACCTTCTGCTCATCCTGCACGCCGACCACGAGCAGAACTGCTCGACGTCGACCGTGCGCCTCGTCGGCAGCTCGCGCGCGAACCTCTTCGCCAGCATCTCGGCCGGCATCTGCGCGCTCTGGGGCCCCCTCCACGGCGGCGCCAACCAGGAAGTGCTCGAGATGCTCGAGCAGATCCGCGACAACGGCGGCGACGTGAAGAAGTACGTCGCCCTGGCGAAGGACAAGAACTCGAACTTCCGCCTGATGGGCTTCGGCCACCGCGTCTACAAGAACTTCGACCCGCGCGCGAAGATCATCAAGGCCGCGGCCGACAAGGTTCTGGCCAAGCTCGGCGTCCAGGACCCGCTGCTCGACGTGGCCAAGGGCCTCGAGGAGGCGGCGCTCACGGACAGCTACTTCATCGAGCGCAAGCTCTACCCGAACGTCGACTTCTACTCGGGCATCATCTACCGGGCGATGGGCTTCCCGACGGACATGTTCACCGTCCTCTTCGCGCTCGGGCGCCTGCCCGGCTGGATCGCGCACTGGAAGGAGATGATGGAGGACACCTCGACGAAGATCGGGCGCCCCCGTCAGATCTACACGGGCCAGACGCTCACGAACTACGTCCCCATCGAGAAGCGTCCGTCCACGCCGACGATGCCTCCCAACAAGTAGGCGCTCGGGTTTGGCCCGGGTCCCATCGGCGGTGTATCCTCGGGCCATGCACCGAGGGGTCGTCCTGTCTTGCTTCGCAGCGTCCGTTCTCCTCTCCGGAGCGTGGGCGTGTACGCAGGACTTCGGCATCTTCGATCCGAAGGCCGACGCCTCGAACGACGGCGGCGGCGGCGACGGCGGCGGCGGCGACGGCGGTGACGGGGGCGACGGCGCCGTCGCGACCTGCAACTTGCCGTCCGGGTGCCAGGCCGACGCCGCGGCGTGCGGCCAGCCTTGCACCAGCACCTACAACACCTGCGTCACTAGCTGCGGCGGCAGCAACCCGTGCAAGAACCAGTGCAAGAACGCGGAGAGCACCTGCTTCCAGGGCTGCCAGGGCGCGTGCGTGAACTGCTCGGGGCAGGGGGCGATCTGCGCCTCAGCGTGCCAGACCGCCGTCGGCTTCTGAGCCCGGCGCCGGCGAAGCGATCTCGTCCCACGCGAAGGCGAGCTCGTCGCCGACCGAGTCGACCAGCGACTTGACGAGGTCGGCGCCGCCGTGGCCCGCGTTCTTCTCGATGCGCAGCAGCACGACGCCGCCGGCCGAGTCCGCTTGCAGCTCGGCGGCGAATTTGCGCGCGTGCATCGGGTCGACGCGGTCGTCGCTGTCGGCCGACAGCAGCAGCACGGCGGGGTACTTCGTGCCGGGCGTCACGCGCTGGTACGGGGAATAGGCGTAGAGCGCCTTGAAGTCGTCCGGATCGTCCGCCGAGCCGTACTCCTCCATCCACGTCTTGCCGGAGCCGTAGAGATGGTAGCGGAGCATGTCGACGAGCGGCACGCCGCACAGGCCGACGCGGAACAGCTCCGGGAACTGCGTGACGGCCGCGGCGACGAGGAGCCCGCCGTTCGACGCGCCGCGCACGACGATGCGATCGGGGCTCGAGATGCCCGAGCGGCTCACCTGCTCGAGGACGGCCTTCAGATCGTCGAAGACGTTCTGCTTGTTGCGGCGCATGCCGGCCTGGTGCCACTTTTCGCCGTACTCGCCGCCGCCGCGCAGGTTCGCGACGACGTAGACGCCGCCGCGCTCGAGCCACGGGTAGGCCGACGAGGTGAAGTGCGGCTTCTGCGTGCCGAGAAACCCGCCGTAGCCGTAGACGAGGGCCGGCGCGCCCTTGCTCTTGTCGAAGGTCTTGGGCGCGACGATGAAGAACGGCACGCGCGTGCCGTCCTTCGACGTGGCGAAATCCTGCTCGACCGCGTACTTGCTCGGATCGACCGGGACGTCGAGCTTGAAGTACAGCTTGCTGCCGCCCTTCTGCGCGCTGGTCTCGTAGATCTCGGTCGGGTACGTGAACGAGGTGAACGTGTAGTAGGCCTCGTCCTCGTCCGGCTCGCCGATGAGCGTGGAGGAGGAGCCCTTGGTCGGCAGCGCGATCTCGCGCACGAGCTTGCCGTCGAGGTCGTGCACCTCGAGGTGCGAGACGACGTCCTTCAGGTACGCGATCGCGAGCTTGCCGCCGACGAGGCTCACCTGATCGATCGTCGCGTCCTTGCGCTCGGGGACGATCTCCTTCCAGCTCGCGCGGTCGGCCTTGGAAGGGTCGGCCCGCAGCACGTGGCGGTTCGGCGCGCCGTCGTCGGTCGCGATGTAGAAGCGGTCGCGGAAGGCGGTGACGTCGTACTTGTAGGGCTGACCCACGACGAGCGGCGTGAAGTCCTTGGGCTCGTGGCCGCCGCGAAGGTCCTTGTAGTAGACGTCCGCCGACGTCCAGCCGTGCTCGACGTAGAGCAGGAGGAAGTGCCCGTCACGCGAGAGCTGCGCGCCGATGAACATCTTCGGATCGCCCGTTGCGCCGCGCACGACGCGGTCCGTCTTGGGATCCTTGCCGAGCTCGTGGAAGCGGACCTCCGCGCGGCCGGGCCGATCCGCGACGGAGACGGTCTTGCCGTCCACCTCGGGGAGCCACGTGTAGTAAAAGCCGTCTCCCTTCGGCGTCCAGGAAGGCGAGGCGTACTTCGCGCCTTGGATGACGTCGACGTTCGAGACCTTCCCCGTCGTGACCTCCATCACGTAGAGCGTCGCCTCGTCGGAGTTGTGCTCCTTCTTGCCGTACGCGACGTACTTGCCGTCCTGCGACGCCTCCCACTCGCCGAGCGCCACGCTGCCGTCGTCCGACCAGGCGTTGGGATCGAGCAGCACCTTCGCCTTGCCCGCCTTGCCCTGGCGCCAGAACACGACGCTCTTCTCCTGCTTCGCGCTGCGGTGCGACCAGAAGTAGCGGTCGTGGGCCTTGGACGGCGCGCTCTCGGAGTCGACGTAGAACAGCTCCGTGAGCCGCTTCTTGATCGCGGCCCCGTCGGGGAGCTTCGC
>DATIQP010000194.1:0-4144 GCA_035470765.1 Polyangiaceae bacterium
CGGATCCATCCGTCTGCACGACCCGGCCGTGCAGGCGAAGGTCTTCCGCGCGCTCGGCATCTCGGACGAGGACGCGCGGGCGAAGTTCGGCTTCTTGCTCGACGCGCTGCGCTATGGCGCTCCACCTCACGGCGGGATCGCCGTCGGGATGGATCGCCTCTCGATGCTGCTGAGCGGCGCCGAGAGCCTCCGCGACGTCATCCCCTACCCCAAGACGCAGCGCGGCACGGACCTCATGACCGACGCCCCGAGCGCGACCACCCCGGAGCAGCTCGCCGAGCTCCACATCCGCGTGGTTTCGCCGGAGAAGCAGGGCTCGGAGAGCAAGTGAAGCGCGCGCTGCTCGCGTCATGGCTCGTGCTCGCCGCCTGCGACAGCGGGTCGTTCTACGCGTACGTTGCGCGTATCTACGACCTGCAGCGCGACTGCTTGAGCGACGTGCAGGCCGTCGACATCGGCAACGGTCCCGATCCCGGGCTCGGATGTGCCCCGAAATGCCTCGTCGCGAGCGACCAGGACGGAGGGGTGGTCGTTTACGCCACCACCATGTGTGGGCCTGTTCCCTACGGCGTCGACTCGACCGGCACCGACCCGCGCTGCGCCAAGGCCCTGGCAGCGGTCCAGCGCTCCGATATCTGCCTTGCCGATGGCGGCTCTACCGACCCCGCCGAGGCCGGCACCGACGCTGCACCGGACGTGGAATTTGGCGACGCCGGCGAGGGCGGTGCCGTGGACGGCGCGGCTGAGTGATAAAAATCAGGCGCCTCCAACGCACACAGGACTGGCGATTTCGCCGGAGCTGACTTACAAAGAACTCGGCCCTTCCGCGGCCGTAGCGCGCTGCCCCCCCTCGCGCGCGCGGTAGTGGAGGGGCCACTAATTTTTGTCGCCGCGATGGTCGCGCTGCAGCAGCGCGCGGAGCAGCGCGAGCGGAGAGAAGCCGAGGACGCCCGCGATGTCGTTGTCGGTGAGCTCGGCGGCGCGCTTTCGGAGCGACACGAGCGCGGGCTCGAGGACGGCGAGCGGACCGAGCGACGGAGCGACCGCTCGGAGCGTCGTCCACGCGTAGCGCGCGCTGTCGTAGCCGAGCGCCACGCCGACCGCGGCGGGCATCGGCGAGACGACGACGTCGCGCACGGCGATCGCGCGGCTCCACGCTCCGGGTCGTCCGTCGACCTGAAGCTGCGCGAGGACGGAGGCTTCGGCGAAGCAGCCGAGCGCGAGCGGCGCGTAGCGATCCTCGACGGCCTGGACCAGGTGGCGATAGTCGCGCCGCCACTCGCCCGACAGCAGGCCCATCGCCGGGCGAAGCTCGTCGGGCCCCGCGAGTAGATCGAAGCCGCGGCCGCGCCGCCGCGCGACGAGCGCCGTCCAGAGCTCCCCGCCGCGGAAGACGCCGAGCGCGAT
Source organism: Polyangiaceae bacterium (assembly GCA_035470765.1). Lineage (GTDB taxonomy): Bacteria > Myxococcota_A > Polyangia > Polyangiales > Polyangiaceae > DASXHD01. The sequence continues at coordinate 1,408 of DATIQP010000194.1, forward strand.
CGCTCGGCCGTCGCCGCACACCGAATCGATCGCTCGGCGCACCATCGGCTCGGTCGGGACGGGCACGTTGCGCAGCCGTCGCGGCCATCCCTCGATCTGCCCCTGGTGCATGAGCTCGCGCACGACGTGAACGAGCGTGAGGGTCTGCACGACGAGATCGTCGCTGCGCCGCGCGCGCGCGCCGAAGCGCTCCATCACCTCGTCCAGCGCGCCGACCTCGGCGGCCACCGCCCAGCTCGCCTCGTGCTCGCCGGCGAGCTTCGCGAGCCCTCCCTCGGGCGGGATGCTCGGCCAGGCCCCGCCCGGCTCGAGGCGGCCGAGGCGCGTGTGGAGCAGCTTGCGGATGCGCCCGCCGCCGTGGACGAGCAGCAGGCCACCGCGCGGGCGAGGCGTCTCGGGTCGTGCATGCCGTGGCTTGAAGAGGTCGAGCAGCCGGGCCCAATCTTCGGCCGTGAAACCCTCGAGGCGAACGTCGGGCGCCAGCATGTCGCCATCCTAGTAGACTGCGCGGCGCCCGCCATGCCCAACGCCGAAGAGATCTTCCGCACGTACCTTTTGCCTCTCTACCCGGAGGACGCGGCGCGCGATCTCGCGGCCGCACGGAGCGCGGACGCCAACCCGGCGAACAACCCCTCCATCCTCGCCCAGCAGGGCGACGCGGCGCGCACGTTCGTCGCGATGCACCCCAGCGTGTTCGGCCGAGACCTGGGGTTGGACTTCTCGGACGCGAGCGTCCACCGCCTCGGGGCCGCGCTGACGCGCGCCGCGCGTGACGCCATGGCCTCGCGCGGCGCCGCGGGCACGGCGGACAACGAGCTCTTCAACGTGATCGTCCACGGCGTCGCGTACGTGGGCGAGTGCGTCGTGCGCGGGCACGGCGGGACGTGGCTGGTGCGGCGTCCGCTCTGGGAGAGCCGGGTGGCGCTGCGATCGCACGCGGGCGAGGCCGAGCTCGCCGTGCTCTCGTGGTGGCTCCGCGCCCTCGCCGACGACGCGTTCGACGAGGACGGCGCGCCGCGCGCCGGCTTGGCCGAGCGGTACCGAGCCCTCGTCGAGGTGCCCGCGACGCGCCCCGACGATCTCCCCGTCATCGCGTCGCCCCGCCCGCTGCCGCGCCTGCAGAAGGTGCGATACGATGTATTGTACAAGTATCTCAGGGCGCACCTGCCCGAGCTCCGCGACCTGGGCGTCGACTTCCCGAGCCCCGAGCGCTTCGACGCCTACCGCTTCGCGTGGCTGGACTTCTTCCTCGTCGGAGGCGGCCGCATGCTGGTGATCGCGGGGCCCGGCGAGGGTGGGCTCCACGTCTTCTGGCTCGACTCGAAGGGGTTCGCCAAGAGCGCGCTCTTCGCGGCCGACGCGATGCCCGAGCCGAAGGCGACGTTCACCGACGACAAGCTGCAGTGCATCGTCTCGGTCGACGGCCAGACGCGCGTCCACGAGCTGCTCTGGTGGGGACCCTGACCGCCCCCAATCGATCGAGAGAATTACAGAAAGATCAGGAAGATCAGGAAGGGGTGAGGGGCGGAAGCGAGAGGCGGCGGAGGCCTTGGCGTAACGAGGTCAGGTGGAAGCTCACGACCAAGCCGCGCTAGCGCCGACGAGCTTCACGTACGTGAGCAGTTCGGCCTGCATCCTCTACTTCTTCTTCCTGATCTTCTGATCTTTCTGTTCCACATCACCCCAGCGCTGAGAGCTCGGGGTGAAACGTGAACGACGCTCAGTGCAGAAGGGCGAACGCGCCCTCGTGCAGCACCACCCGGCCCTCGTCGCGCCGCATCGCCACGACCTCGTCGTGCTCGCAGCCCTGCAGGACCGCGCTCGCCGCCGTCGACACGATCCACTGTGCCCGCGGCAGCGACGCGCGGAGGAGCGGCGGCAGCTCGCGGAGGACCGCGCCGTCCTGCTGCGACTCGAGATCGTCGATCAGCACCACGCCCTCGCGCTCCCGGATCGGCCGCACCGAGTCCGGGTACGCGCCGGCGAGCGCGCGCACCGTGAGCGCGCCGATCGCGATCAGGTGGCGTGCGCTTCGAGGGAGATCGTCGAAGCCGACGACGCGCCCGTCGAACGCGAAGATGGGCTCGAGCGAGGGCAGGTGCACGCCGCGCCACTCGACGCCGAGCGGCCTCGTCAGCACGGCGCACGTCTCGCGCAAAGCCGTGTCGAGCTCGGTGGCGGCGCCGGGGCTCCTGCGCTGGGCTTCGACCGCGCTCGCGAGCGCCGCGTAGCTCAGCACCTGCTTGGTCTCCCGCGCGAGGTCGCTCCGCGTCGCGTCGTCGAAGCTGGGCGCGGCGCGCACGTCGTAGCGCAGGACGGTCTTTTCGGGGCTGGCGAGCATCACCGTCGTCCGCGAGAACCAGCGCGCGCCCGAGAACGAGACGAGCACGTGACCGCCCGCCTCCTGCGCGCGTCGATCGAAGAGCGCCTGCTCGCGTCGCCTTAGGGCGGTCTCGGCGTCGTTCTCGCCGAGCTGCGCGTTCGGGCTCGCCACGCGCAGCGGGTGCGGCCGCTCGGGATCGTCGTCGCCCAGCGCCCACTCCGAGACGGCGAAGCACGGCGGCGCGCCCTCGTCGTCGTCCGCGTCGTCGAGGTGCACGCGCGCACGCGGAATCAGCGGCAGCGTGTAGCCCGGGCGCGTCGCGGCGATCGCCGAGAGGAGCGAGGTCTTGCCCACGCCGTCCGCGCCGAACAGCACGGTCAGCGGGCGGGGCCCTTCGTCGCCGCCCAGCCGCAG
>DATIQP010000195.1:0-3430 GCA_035470765.1 Polyangiaceae bacterium
TCCCCCTCACCGTGTCGGCCGTCGCGACAACCGCGGAGCGCTCGCCGCCACGGAGGGGGAGTATGGAAGACCTCGCGGTGGCGAGCTCAAGCACCCAGCAGCGCGCGGCCCGCGTGCCACATCGCCATCGGGGTGACGAAGTACTCGTGGGTGACGGCCCGCGCGACGATCAGCGCGATGCACGCGAGCGCGATGACCGCCAGCGCCATGTCCTCGCGGGGCCGAAGCGCCTTGCCGGAGCAGAGCCAGACGAGGGTGAGGTCGATCTCGGGCACGCTGTCGACGAAGCTGGCAGGCGAGAGCGCGCTCACCAGCAGGATGACCGTGAGCGCGACCGCGGTCCGGCTGGGTCTCGGGTCCATCAGGTGCCCCCGAGCTTCCTCAGATCGACGGCGAGCTTCGCGCCGGCGCTCGTCAGCTCGGCGAGATCGTGCTCGATGCGAACGACGTCGGGGTGCGCGGCTCTGGCGGCGGCGTGCTCTTCGCCGAGCTGGCGCGCGAACGTCTTGCAGTCGCCGACGAGCCCGAACATCTTGTCGCCCCCCGAGACGAGCTTGAGCATGCCGTCTGTCGAGAGGAGCAGGGCCGCGCCCTTCTCCTTGAAGAGCGCGATGGTGAGCGCGACGGCCGCGAGCTTCCAGCCGATGCTCAAGCCGGTCTTGGTCGCCTCGACGTGCTTGCTCAGCCACTCGCGCATTCCGGGAGACGCGAGGTCGTGCTCGAGGCGACGCATCTTGCCCTCGAAGTCCGTCAGATCCTTGGCGACCGTGGCGAACGTCGGTCGGGTGGGCGTCGCTCCGGCGAGCAGGCCGTGCGGCAGGTGGACCGCCGCGTAGGCTGCGCCCCCGAAGTCTAACTCTCGTCGGGGCGCGGTTTCTGGCCCCGGATGGTCTGGGGTGGTGTCGTCGTCGAGGCGGTCGAGTGCGGGGGTCGTGGACCGGCGGATGGCGTCGAGGCTCATGTGGCCCTATCGGCGGGGCACGGGGGGGAGTTGTGAGAGGAGTTGGGGCTCCCCCTCCGATGTGCTCGCGCACGTCCTCGCCGCGGAGCCGGGGCAGCCGGTGAAGCGTGGCCGCGGCTTGCGGGCGTGCGCTGCGCGCATCGGTCCCCCTCACCGTGTCGGCCGTCGCGACAACCGGGGAGCGCTCGCCGCCACGGAGGGGGAGTATGGGAAGAGCGCGGGGGGACGGGGGATGTCCTCCGGCCGGGCGGAGGATGTCCTCCGGGGCGGGTGGGGAGATCATGAGAGGCGCGCCGCGAAGGTGCCTCCGCTGCGTGGGGCTCTCTTCGAGAGAGGAGGCGAACGCGAAGGGCTGCCGTCCGAGTGCATGCGGAGAGCGAAAGAACCGCGCCAAGCCTTACCGTGAAGCGCGAGGGAGCGGGGGACGGCTTGTCACGGTTCTGTCGCAGGGGAGGGCATGCACTCGGACGACAGCCCTTCGCTCTTTTCGCTCACCACGCTCGCTCGGGAGAAGAGGCGCAAGCCGACTCCGAGCGAGATGATTCTCTGGGAGGCGCTACGCCGCCGGCAGCTCGGGGCGCGGTTTCGGCGGCAGCATCCGCTCGGCGGGCGGTACGTGGTGGACTTCTACTGCGTGGCGCACAAGCTCGTGGTCGAGGTCGACGGTGCCGTGCACGATTCGCCCGAGGCGGCCGAGCGGGATGCGGCGCGGCAGGCTTGGCTGGAGCGGGTGTTCGGGGTGCGGTTCGTGCGGGTGAGCGCGTGGCTGGTCGAGCGGGAGCTCGAGGTCGCGCTCGGGCGGATTCGCGGGGCGCTGTGATGATGCGCGCGGCCCACGAGGCCTCGGAGGCCCACTCGAATCACGCGCGAGACTTCCCCGCGCCCTCCGCAGGCTCCGGGCTGGGTGGGGGGAGGTTGATCGTCAGGATTTCGATCCGAGGTATCGCCTCTCGTATCATCCCGCGAATTGCGGGATCGAACGCGCCGGAGATCCAGACGACGAGCACATAGATCGCCGCGAAGGACCGAGCCACGCAGACGTCCTCACCATCGCGTACCACGATGTCGGCGAGGCCGCCCCGCTGCAAGCTTCGTCGCCTCGGAGCGATGTGCGTTCGATAGAACGCATTGCAAAGGCCGTCCACTTGCCTGTCCGTGCGCGAAGCGCACCAAAGCACGTTGCCCGTCGAGATCACCGCGACCAGCTGTGCGGAGCATGCGTACTCGAGCTTCAGCAACTCCAGCTGGAGCCCTAACCATTCGGGGACGTGCGACCCGAGCGCCATGCACATCATCGTAGCTCGGTCGACGCGTTTCGCCTCTGACAGCGCATTGGCGCCCATCCCCCCCGCGCGGGCGCGAGGGTGTCGCGGGTGACGCGGAGCGCCCGCCGTGGGGGGGACGCGCGCGCGCAGGGCCAGCGCGCAAGCGCCGCGAGGTCGCCCTGCGTGCACTCGGAGCGGCGCGAGCACTGGCCCGAGCACGCGCGAGGGGGGGCACCCCACAAAAACGCAAAGCCCCCGGATCCTTTCGGACCCGAGGGCTTCGCTTCGTCACTCGGACTCGGTCAGGCGATCGTCAGTCCGAACCTCGGACCTCCGCTTCGCTCCGGCCTGCGAGGTTCGATGATCAGAACTCGCCGTGCCCGTGTCCCGCGTGACCGCCGCCGGCGGGCTTCTCGTCCTTCGGGAGCTCCGCGACGAGGCACTCCGTCGTCAGCATGAGCGAGGCGACCGAGGCCGCGTTCTGGAGGGCCGTGCGGACCACCTTGACGGGGTCGATGACGCCCATCTTGAGGAGGTTGCCGTACTGGTCGCTCGCCGCGTTGTAGCCAAAGTCGTCTTTGCCTTCCTTGACCTTGTTCACGACGATCGAGCCCTCGAGACCGGCGTTGCCGACGATCTGGCGGAGGGGCTCCTCGATGGCGCGGCGGATGATCTTGATGCCGAACATCTGCTCGTCGCTGACCTTGAGGTTGTCGAGGGCCGACTGCGCGCGGATGAGCGCGACGCCGCCGCCCGGGACGATGCCCTCTTCGACGGCCGCGCGCGTGGCGTGGAGCGCGTCTTCGACGCGGGCCTTCTTCTCCTTCATCTCGGTCTCGGTGGCAGCGCCGACCTTGACCACCGCGACGCCGCCGACGAGCTTGGCCAGGCGCTCCTGGAGCTTCTCGCGGTCGTAGTCGCTGGTCGTGGTCTCGATCTGCTTGCGGATCTCCTCGATGCGGCCCTCGATGGCCTTCTTCTCACCGGCGCCGTCGACGATGGTGGTGTTGTCCTTGTCGAGGGTGACGCGCTTGGCGCGGCCGAGATCGCTGATGGTGACGTTCTCGAGCTTGAGCCCGAGCTCCTCGGCGATGACCTGACCTCCGGTGAGCGTCGCGATGTCCTTGAGCATCTCCTTGCGGCGGTCGCCGAAGCCGGGGGCCTTGGCGGCGGCGCAGTGGAGCGTGCCACGGAGCTTGTTGAC
>DATIQP010000196.1:0-2186 GCA_035470765.1 Polyangiaceae bacterium
CTCAAGCCGGTCGAAGCGCTGAGCGGCGGCGAGCTCGCGCGTCTCTTGCTGTGCAAACTGCTCTTGCAGAAGCACAACGTCCTGGTGCTCGACGAGCCGACCAACCACCTCGACATCGAGTCCATCGAGGGCCTGCTCGACGGCTTGCGCCTGTTCAACGGTACGGTCGTCGTGACGAGCCACGACCGGCACTTCGTCTCCGAGGTGTGCACGCGAGTGATGGAGCTGCACCCGGCGAAGGGCGACGGCAAGCGGCACACGGAGGTGACGGACTTCGGCGGGACCTACGAGGAGTTCCTGGAGAAGGGGGCGTAGGGCTCCGCCACTCGGGCGCCCTTCAGGACGAAAGGGCGAAGATCGCGGCTGCGGCGGCGCGGCTCACGGCGATGACGAGGGCGGCGACGCCCACGTGCTTCAAGATCTCGATCCACGGGCTCACGTGGCGCACGCGGGCCACCGAGATCGAGAGCGCAGCGAGCAGAGACGCACCCCAGACGAGCGCCGCGGGAACTGCCCACCGGGGCGGCAACAGGGCGACCACCGCGACGAAGCTCAGGGCGACCACCAGCCGCGCCGCGAAGTTGCTGAGCGTCGCGCGGAACGCCCCTCGCGACTCCAGCCTCTCGGACTCCTGGTAGACGTGGATGCTCAGCGAGTCGCTGATGTTGTCGGCGAAGGCGATGACGAGCAAGCTCGTGATGACCGAAGCTCGCGGCATCGTCGCGGCGTCGAAGCCAACGATGATTCCCATGCTCGTGACGATCGCCGCCGTGCTGCCGAAGCTGTAGCGATGCGGCGCGCCGCTGTCGTCGCGCCTCGACGGCGTGGTCGCGGCCGCCGGCTTGCGATCACCTCGAACCAGCACGTGCTGCGCGCCGAGGTCGTCCATGGGACACCTTTGGTATAGCAGCCCGTGTGCCGAAGGGCCTGCGCGGCCGGAGCTCCGAGCCGCCCGTCGTGCGCAGCGCTTGCGTCGCCCGCGAACGGCGCCGGCCTGGCGTGTTCCGCGAGCGGAGCTTTTGGTATTGATGAGGTATGTCCCACGACAAGTTCGACCCCGACTACGTTTTCTCCCACCACCACGCGACGCCCGAGAAGCTCGCCACCTACGAGGCGATCCACGCCGGCGCCAAGCACTTCGCCAACATCATTCTCGAGCGTGTGCCCGAGTGCGACGACAAGCTCGCGGTGCTTCAGCTGTTGCGCGAGGCGTCGATGCTCGCGTGCGCCGCGGTGACGCTCGAGGGGCGCCTGAAGAAGTAGGCGCGCTGCTCGGCCTGCCCGACGTGGCAGGACCGGCGACGCCGACGACCGTGGTAGCGTCTGTTAGCCCACGCGCACCGCGAGCTCCCATGCCTCCCGACGCCGACGACCACGATCCGAAGACCTACCTCGCCGAGGACCGGACGTTCCTGGCGTGGATCCGGAGCGGCATCGCGATGATGGGGTTCGGGTTCGTCGTCGCGCGGTTCGGTCTGTTTCTCCGCCAGCTGGAGGCGATGCGGAGCGGCTCTCCGGTGCAGACCACCGCCTTCTCGGTGATCCTCGGCACGCTCCTCATCGTGAGCGGCGTGATGGTCACGCTCGTCGCATCGGTACAGTACGTCGGACGCATCCGTAGCCTCCAGCGAGGAGTGCCGACCCGGCTCGCACCCTCCAAGCTCGCGCTGGCCGTGGCTCTGGTGTTGTCTGCGGCGGGCCTGGCCATGGCCATCTACATCTCCGCCGAGAGCGTGACCGCGCGCCCCCAACTCGACGGTGCTGTGCGCCGCACGGATTGAAATCGTTCGCGCAGTACGTGACAGCTCAGCGAAAGTAGCGGCGAGTGTTTTCGCGCAGCTCGGCGCTGGCTCGCGGCGTGCACTGCCTCGACGTCATGAAACCGCTCGAGCACCCCGTCCGCATCGGCTCGTCGACGATCGCCTGCACGCTCGCGGTAGCGCTCGCAGGTTGCACCTCGAGCGAAGCGTTGGGCTCGCGCACGGCAGCGCCGCCTCCAACGGCCGCGCTCGCTCCGCCGCCGACGGCGCCAGTGCCCGGTACGCCTCCCGCCCCGCCGCCGCCCCGCCAGCCTCTGCCGAGCGAGGAGCCCGACGAGGCCCTGGCGGTGGATGATGACTTCCCGGTGCCGCTCGCGCTGCCCGCGCTGGACGTGGCGATGCTGGAAGCGGCGTGCTCGAGCGACA
>DATIQP010000197.1:0-4889 GCA_035470765.1 Polyangiaceae bacterium
AGGCGCACGTGCGCTCCGCGGCGATCCGGTCGAGGCTCGAACGGGTCGCCGCGGATCGACTCACGGCGCCTCGAGGGCGCCGCGAATCCGGGCGAGCACCGCGGGCAAGTCGCGCTCGACCTGCGCGGCGCCCACGCGCAGGATGCGAAGCCCGAGCGCCTCGAGCGCCGCCTGCCTGCGCCCGTCGGCGAAGGCAACGTCAGCATCGCGGTGAACGCCGCCGTCGACCTCGACGACGAGACTCCGCGCGAGGCACGCGAAGTCGACGATAAACGCGCCGACGACGTGCTGGCGGCGGAAGTGGACGCCGAGTCGGTTGCGGCGAAGCGCGGCCCACAAGAGGGCCTCGCTCGGTGTGGGCTGCCTTCGCATGAGCCGAGCGCGAGCGAGACAGCGAGAGAGCGGAGGGGCGTCGCCGGGGAGCATGCCCCCCTCGGCGAGAAAGGCGTGACGACCGCCCTCAGCTCTCGCGGGTACGTCGCGAAGGTCGGCGCGACTTTCTCGCCTCTCGGCATGCTCCCCGGCGGCGCCCCTCCGCGCGCGTCTCCGTCGCGCCAACGTTGGCGACCCGAGCCGCCAACGTTGGCGGCAGCCGCGCCTCCCGAACCTCCCCCGTCCGAGCGAAGCGAGGACGTGGGGGAGGCCGCCCACGCGCAGCCGGCACGCGCAAGCTCGCGCAAGGCCGTCAGCGTGTGGCTCGCGGGCCGCGGACAGGCCGCCGCGCGAGCGAGCATGCCGGCGAGCATGGGCGGGGTGGGGGCCACCCTTTACCAGCGCGGCGGAGACGGAGACGGAGCCGGAGTCGGCTACTGCGTTCGCGCGTTCATCCACGCGATGATGTCGCTGGTCACCTGCTCGTGCTCGGGCTCGTGCAGCAGATCGTGGAACATCATGCCGTAGAGCGTGAGCCGCTTGTCCGTCGAGCTCGTGCGGTCGTAGAGCAGCTTGCTGCCCGCGGGCGGTGCGATCTCGTCGGCCTTGCCGTGCAGGACGAGCAGCGGCACGCGGACCTTGTTCATCGAGCCGTCGATCTTCTCGATGCCACCGAGCAGCTCGCTCGCCATGTGGAGGGTCGCGCCGTCCTGGTAGATGAGCGGATCCTTCAGCCCGGCGGCGACGACGGCCGGATCGCGGGAGAACTTGTAGAGGTTGAGGTTGAAGCCGTCGTAGTCGGGGAAGAGCTCGGCGGTGGCCTTGGTGAACTTCACCGTGCTGCTCGAGACGCCGGGCAGCAGCGCCGCGCCGCTCAGGATCATGCCGCGCACGGCGGGCTGGTACTCGATCGAGTGCAGCGTGACGATGGCGCCGCCCATGCTGTGGCCGAAGACGAAGACGGGCACGTCCTCGGCGAGCAGGATTCGATAGAGGAACATGTCGAGGTCGAGGACGTAGTCTTCGAAGCTCATCAGCCCGACGCGGTTGCCCGCGGAGTTGCCGTGGCCGCGCAGGTCGAACCCGTAGACGGCGTAGCCGGCCTGGTTCAGCTCGTGGGCGAAATCGGCGTAGCGCGACGAGTGGTCCTTGAGGCCGTGCACGACGACGAGCACGCCGCGCTTGTGCGCCTTGGTCGGCTCCCAGCCTTGCCAGAACAGCGCCGTCTTGCCGACTCCGAGGAACTGGCCCTGCACGTGCCTCGAGCCGTCGGGCTGCGCGGCCTCCTGGGGCATGCGCGCGGGCAGGTACGGCGTGCCGCACGCGGCGGTGAGCAGGACGACGAGGAGAGGGAGCAGGCGGCGCATCGGCGCGAGCCTACTCCGACTTCGACTTACTTCGACAGCACCACGTACGCCCTGTCGCCCGCGCCGTTGCCGGCGACGAAATCGGGTTTGCCGTCGCCGTTCAGATCGCCGGCCGAGAGCGCCGTCGGGTTCGAGGCCATCGGGATGCGCTCTTCCGCCCCGAAGCCGCCCGCGCCGTCGCCGATCGCCACGCTGAGGTTGCCGGCGTTCGGGTTGGTGCCCGCCAGGTCCAGGATGTGATCTCCGTCGACGTCGAGCAACAAGAGCGCGTTGGGATCGAAGTCCGCGCCAAACGACCCCGTCGCGGAGGTGGTGTACGTTCCCTGGCTGCTGCCGAGGATCACCTGGTACACGAGGCCGAACCGGGCGACGACGTCGAGCACGCCATCCTGGTTGACGTCGCCGATCGCGACGGTGGGTTGCCCGTGGATGGGCAACGCGGCGGGAGGCCCGAAGGCGCCGTTGCCCCTGCCGAGGAGCAGGTCCACCTCGCCCACGTTGTCCGACCCGAAGGCTCCGAGCACGAGGTCCGGCTTGCCGTCGCCGTTGAGATCGGCGGTGGCGATCGAGACCGCAGGGCGCGTCCCTGCGGAGGTCGGCTGCGGCGCGAGGAAGGCGCCGGCGCCGTTGCCGAGGAGCACGACGAAGGTGGAGCTCTGGTCGCAGAGCACGGCGAGGTCCTGCTTGCCGTCGATGTTGAAGTCGGCCGCGACGAGGCTGCGAGGGTTGCAGCTCGCGCCGACCGAGCTGTTGACCGGCGCGCCGAACGTCCCGTCGCCTGCGTTCACGAAGACCTCGACGGATGCGCCGAGCTGCTCGGACGACGCGAGGTCGGGGTGCTTGTCGCCGTTGAAGTCGGCCACCGCGAGACCGTACAGGTTACTCGCGCCATGAGCCTGCGCCTTGACGCCGAGCCCCCCGTTGCCGTCACCCAGCAGCACGTCGAGCTGGCCGGGGCCGTTGGTGGTCGCGAAGACCACGTCGGCTTTGCCGTCGCCGTTCAGATCGGCGATCGCGCTCGACTGCGGGTTCGGATCGATCGGGTAGGTGGCGGCCTGCTGGAACGGCGGCGGCGCGTCGCTGCACCCGAGGATGGCCACCCCAGCGGCCAGAGCGAGGTGCGGCCTCATAGGGCGTAGCGCGCCTTCAAGTACGTCTCGAGCGAGGCGAGGTTGGCGCCGCTGATCGCGCCCACGACGACGACGAGCTCGGCGACCGCGTTGCCCCCGATGTTGGTCGTGTCGAGCTTGCCGAGGTCGAGGTTCGCGCCTCCGGTGGGGCCGCCCGCGAGCGTGCCGTTGATGCGGAGCGAGATGTTGCTCGAGCCGTCGACCTGCGCGCCGAGGATGTGCCAGGTGTTGTTCGTGATCACCGTCCCGCTCGAGGCCGTGGCCACCGGGTTGACCGCGGCCTCCCAGGCGCGCGCGCTGCCGTTCGAGCTCGTGCCGATGACGAGCGAGTTGTTGTTCGCGGCGAGGCCATAGAAGGCGGTGCCGTTCTTCTGCACACCGTTGACGACGATCTCGACGAGGACCGGGCCCGTGCCGACGGTGGTCGCGTGACCGGTGACGGTGTTGATGATGGTCATGTCGACCGCCGGCTTGCCGTTGATCGCGCTCGCCATGACCGCGGGGTGCCCGCCGGTCGGCGTGAAATCGTCGTGGTTGGGCGACAGATCGGGCCAGACGGAGACGTTGCCGCTGGTGTCCGTCGTCACGTGGTCGGCGCGCAGCCAGATGGCGAGGCCGGGGATGGAGAGCGGATCGAAGCCGCCGTCGGTGGGCGGCGGAGCGGTCTCGGTCGCGCCGTCGGTGGGCGGCGGCGGCGGCGGCGTGGTGTCGGCCGCTGCGTCCGACGCCGTCGCGTCCGGCCCGCCGCCCGAGTCGGGCGCCGAGGCATCGGTCCCTCCGTCGTCGGCGGGGGTCTCGGAGCCGCAAGCGAGGACGAAGAGGAGGGCAGCCCATCCGAGGTGCAGGTGATGGAAGCGCATGGATGGGATGATAGCTCCGCGGCGGGGGCGGAGACAGAGGCGGAGACGGAGACGGAGACGGAGGCGGAGACGGAGGCGGAGACGGAGGCGGAGACGGAGACGGAGACGGAGACGGAGGCGGAGTAGAGGGGGCGGCTCGCTCGGTGTCGGCGATTGTGCCGCGATGCTCGGCCATATCAAGGCCGAGCGGCCTTCGGCCGTGCTCGCTGCGCTCGCAGCCTTGACATGGCCTGCGCGCCGCGGCGGCGGGGGACTGCCTTCGCGAGTGAAGGCGGAAGGAGTCTCCGATGTTGAAGATCTACGAAACGGCGCTCGAGGTGATTCGGTTGCTGCGGCCGGTGATTGCCGAGATCCGGCGGCACGATCCGCACCACGCGCAGCAGTTGCAAGATGCAAGCAAGGGTGTCGCGGCGTGCATCGCGGAGGGCAGCTACTCGAGGGGGCGGAACAGGCACACGCTCTACCATCGCGCGCTGGGCTCGGCGAAGGAGAGCGGCTCGTGGCTCGATATCGCTCTCGCTTGCGGTTACGTCGAGAGCGTCGACCGGCGCGTTCGCGCGGGTCTGAGCTCGATTTGTGCGGTGCTCCACAGCATCGTCTCGTGAGCGCGGTGGATGCGCCGACGTTGGCGCCGGAGCGCTGCCAATATCGGCAGCTCACGGCGCGTCGAGGGCGCCGCGAATCCTGGCGAGCACCGCGGGCAGGTTGCGCTCGACCTGCTCGGCGCTCACGCGCAGGACGCGAAGCCCGAGCACCTCGAGCGCCGTCTGTCGGCGCCCATCCGCGAAGGCAACGTCGGGCTCGCGGTGAACCCCGCCGTCGACCTCGACGACAAGCCTCCGTGCGAGGCACGCGAAGTCGACGATGAAGGCGCCGACGACGTGCTGTCTGCGGAAGTGGAAGCCGAGCCGGTTGCGCCGAAGCGCGGCCCACAGGAGAGCCTCGCTCGCTGTCGGCTGCCGTCGCATGAGCCGAGCGCGAGCGAGACAGCGAGAGAGCGGAGGGGTGTCGTCGGGGAGCATGCCCTTTTCGGCGAGAATGGCGTGACGACCGCCATCAACTTCACGTGTACATCGCGAAGGTCGGCGCGACTTTCTCGCCTCTCGGCATGCTCCCCGGCGGCGCCCCTCCGCGCGCGTCTCCGTCGCGCCAACGTTGGC